>JAEXXW010000139.1 GCA_023405565.1 Pseudomonadota bacterium | reverse complement strand
CGGTCTGGATCTATGCCGCCAACATGATTGCCGGCGCGCTGGTGGCTTTGCGGCTGGTCCAGATCGCGGCACACGACGCCGGCCGCAAGGTGGTGCCGGAGGATGGAAGCGCGACGCTCTGGCTGCTGATCGCGAGCGCGCTGCTCTCGGTCGCGATCAGCTTCTACGATCCCGGCTGGGCCTTGCTGGCCTATCTGCTCAATCTCGGCCGGCCGCTCGCGCATCGGCGCAAATCAAAGAGCGCCGCCTGACGAACCACCGGCGCGCAATTTTGCCGCAGGCATCTGCAACGAGCCTCTGAATAGGAATGGCGCTTCTTCGGCGCCTCTCCTATTGTCAGGCGCCGCGAAAACAACCGGCTCGTCTTTGGGATTTTCAATGTCCGATTGGGTTTCGTTCTTCGATTCCGACCATTCGATCTATGTGAATGCGCGCCATCGCGAGGTGCATGCCCGCATCACCGGCGATGGCATGATGGCGCATATCAAGCGCAGCGATCGGGTGCTGGATTACGGCTGCGGTGAAGCGGCTTATGCCGAGCGGCTCATCCGCCAGGCGGAGACACTGACATTATGCGAGGCCGCCCCGAACCTGCGGGACACATTGAAACGCCGCGTGGCGCATGAGCGCTACATCGCGGTGATGGCCCCCGAGGACGTCGCCGCGCTTCCGGACGGTTCGTTCGAAGTCGTCATCATGCATTCCGTCTCGCAATATCTGTCGGCCGCGCAACTCGATGGCCTGCTGAAGCTGTTTCGGCGACTGCTGCAGCCGGGCGGAAAATTCGTCATCGGCGATGTCGTGCAACCGGACACGCCGGCCTGGAAGGACGCGCTGGCGCTGCTGCGTTTCGGCTGGCAGGAGGGCTTCTTCCTCGCGGCGATTGCCGGGCTTTTTCGCACGGCGCTGTCCGACTATTCGAAGCTGCGCAAGGATGCCGGCCTGTCCCGCTACAGCGAAGGCGAGATGCTGAAAATACTCGACCGCGCCGGCTTCCGTGCCCATCGCCATGTTCCGAATATCGGGCATTTGCAGACGCGCATGACCTTCGTCGCGATTCCGAATGAGTCCGCGCCGCGTTAACCTGGCATTGAGGTTAACAACGCTCGCTATGGTTACCGGCTAGTTATCACAGCATCTCCAGCTTGATCCCGATCACGCAAGGGTTATCGTGCCCTTGGCCCGGTGGCGGAGCGGCGACGCAGGGGTTGTGCAAGACCTCATCCAGCCAAGGTTCGAATCCTTGGCCGGGCCTCCAAATTCCAAAGGCGGGGACTTCGGGCGGATTCGCCTTCCCGCCTTTCGGGTCAATGTTGTGCCGCGCCGACCGTATCGGCCATGACGGCGCCACGCGTGCCGAGCGGTTTCGTGCGGCCGACGGTCGTGTCCTTCGCGGTCTGATGCTCGATCTCGGCATTGAGCTCCGCACCGATCAGCACTGCAATCGATGTCAGCCATAGCCACATCATCAGGCCGATACCGGCACCGAGCGAGCCATAGGTCGCGTTGTAATCGGCAAAGTTCGACAGATACCAGGAAAACAGCGCCGAGCCCGTGACCCACAGCAACGTCGCGACGATCGCGCCGACGCTGAGCCAGCGCCATTTCGCCTCGCGCCGGCTTGGTCCGTAACGATAGAGCACAGCCAGTGCGAGCGCGATGACGATCATGATCGCCGGCCAGCGCAGAAACGCGATGGCCCATTGGCCCCAGCTTTCGATACCCAGCCACGAAAACACCAGAGGCAGCACCACCACTGCGCCGATGGCCAGCAGCAGAAACGCGAGTGCGCCGAGCGTCATGGTCAGCGAGAGAAGATTGAGCTTCAGGACGCTGCGCTTCTCGATCTCGCCGTAAATCACATTCAATGCATCGATCATCGCCTTCATGCCGGCATTGGCGCTCCAGATCGCCAGCAGCAAGCCGATGATGAAGGCGGAGCTGAGTTGCCCGCCACCAGCCTGCGCGATGCGCGTGATCTGCTCCTCGACAATGCCGAAGGCACCCGCCGGCATCAGCGAAGCGGCAAAGGAGAGATGCTTGCCGATGGTCGCGGCATCCGCGAACAACGCATAGGACGACACCAGCGCCGTGATCGCCGGAAACAGCGCCAGCAAGCCATAGAAGACGACCCCGGCAGCAACCGCCAGCAGCCGGTCATTGCCGATCCCGGCACAGACGCGCCAGGCGATGTCGCGCCAACCATTGATCGGGATATCGACCGGAGACATCGCGTTCCGCCCCCGGCCCGGCTCGATAGCGCGGGCAAGTTGTAGCCTGCCCGGCTTGTCGGTCAGCCGCGGCTCACCCAAGGCACGGAGTTTTTTGCCTTTGTGGTTGGGAGATACCAGCCTGCGGGGCTTCTCGTAATAGGCGGCCAGCCCGATGGCGGCAGCCAGCGCCAGCCCGGTGACCCAGAGCGGGACGCCACCAGACGGCTGTTTCAGGGATTTGCGGGCGGCCATCGTCCGATCTCATGGGGGTCTGCCGCTCACGGCACACCGCCAACGCAAATCTGTGGCCAAAGTTGCCTGAAGCGGGCGCCTGCCGCTTCCCCCGCTGCCGATTCTGGTCTAGACACCGGCCAGCGCGGGGCCCATATGGCCTTCGCCGGGAAAGGGACGCGCGCAAAGCGCGCCCTTTTTTTATGTGCGTTATGCCTCAGGTCATTCCGGGGCGCCGAAGGCGCGAACCCGGAATCCAGCGACAGGCCCTCTGTGTGCGTCTGGATTCCGGGTCCGCGAGCTTCGCTCGCGTCGGAATGATGGTAATGTCAAGCGGAGCCGATGCCGAAACGAACCGACATACAATCGATCCTGATCATCGGCGCAGGCCCCATCGTCATCGGACAGGCCTGCGAATTCGACTATTCCGGCACTCAGGCTTGCAAGGCGCTGCGCGAAGAGGGCTACCGGATCGTCCTGGTCAATTCCAATCCGGCGACCATCATGACCGATCCGGAATTGGCCGACGCGACCTATATCGAGCCGATCACGCCCGAGATCGTCGCCAAGATCATCGAGAAGGAGCGGCCCGACGCC
>JAEXXW010000477.1 GCA_023405565.1 Pseudomonadota bacterium | reverse complement strand
ATGCGCACCGCGTTCTATCCGGAAAGCTCGACCGGCCAGCGGCGCCTGCCGTCGGGTGGCAATGCGGCCGTGATCATCACCGACGATCCGAAGAAGGCGAAGGCGGCGTATGAATATGCCATGTTCGCGGCCGGCCCGATCGGCACCGAGATCATGGTCAAGGGTTCTGGCTATATGCCGATGCATGAAGAAGGCACGGCACGCCTGGCGAAGTTCTATGCCGATAACCCCAACTTCAAGACCTCCGTCGATCAGGTGCCCTTCATCTTCACCTGGTACGCCTTCCCCGGCCAGAACACGCTGAAGATCATCGACGTGATCAAGGACAATCTCCAGTCGATCGTCTCCAAGCAGGCCACGCCGGAAGCAGCGCTGAAGAACGCGGCCGATCAGGTGAAGAAGCTCACCCCCGGCAGCTGATTGCTTCGCCAAATAGCATGACGGCGGGCTGCGCCGCTGAAGGCGCGGCCCGCAATTCATTCAAGACAGACAACGCCATGAAGTTCATTCATCTGACCGACCTGCATCTCGTGCCGCCAGGCCAATTGCTGTATGGCCTTGATCCCAACGAGCGATTGCAGGCGGCGATTGCCGACATCAATACCAATCAGCACGATGCTGACTTCGCGCTGATCACCGGGGATCTGACACATGACGGGGAACCGGAGGCTTACGCGGCGTTGAAGGCCGCGCTCGCAAAACTGGCGACGCCATATCATCTGCTTCTTGGCAACCACGATATCCGCAGCACGTTCCGCGAAATTTTTCCCGGCACGCCAGCCGATGAAAACGGCTTTGTTCAAAGCGTGACAGAGATTCCAGAAGGAGCTCTCGTGCTTCTCGATACGCTGGAAGCCGGAACACACGAAGGGCATCTGCGCGAAAAGCGGCTTTCATGGCTTGAGCGCGCATTGTCAGATTTACGTGATGAGCCGGTGCTTCTCGCCCTGCATCATCCGCCACTGCCTTTGTCAATTCCTACCATGGACACGTTGGCATTGAGGCAGGGGCACGAGCTCACCGCGCTGCTCACGCAGCACGGTCATATCCGTCACATGTTCTTTGGTCATGTACATCGGCCGGTGCACGGCATCTGGCACGGCATCCCGTTTTCGACCTTGCGCGGCCTCAATCATCAGGTCGCCATGCATACGGACATGCAATCGGGCATCCCCGGCAGTCATGAGCCGCCGGCCTATGCCGTCGTGTCGGCCGATCAGGATTCGATCGTGGTCAATGTTCACGATTTTCTCGACACCAGCCGGCGCTTTGATCTGTTCGATCGCAGCTGCTAATTTCTGAAGAATGAAATTAGACTAAAGATTCGGAAATGACGGGCTGGTCACGCAGTTCGCTTCGACCGCTGCTCTACCACGAAATCCCTACCATCGGAGACGGGAGCGAGCCGCAAATCGGCATAAGTCAGAGAATTTCTCTGCGACACAAAACAGGAAATATCCGGGGCGAAACAAGGAGTTTGCGAGACAGAAAGACAAACACGACGGATGCCGCTCTATCTGACCTGACGCTTCTCAAGCTTGCGTGCCAGAGTACGGCGATGCATCCCCAAACGCCGGGCCGCCTCGGAAATATTGAAATCGGTCTCGATCAGGGTCTGGTGAATGCGTTCCCATTCGAGCGTCTTGATCGATGTTGGTCGTTCGACCACATCCACCTTGACATCCCCCGCCGCCTTATGAAACGCGGCTTCGATATCATCCGTATTCGAAGGCTTCGCCAAGTAATGGCAGGCACCGAGCTTTATCGCCTCGACCGCCGTCGCAATACTGGCAAAGCCAGTCAGCACAACGATCAGCATTTCAGTATCATGCTTGTGCAATAGTTCGACACATGCGAGGCCCGATGCGCCGGCGAGTTTGAGATCGACAACGGCGTGGGTGGGAGACTGCGCTTCCAGAATATTATGCAATTCATCCAACCCGGCGGCGACCAAAACGGTATAGTCGCGCCGTTCGAACGACCTCTTCAGTGTCCGCGCGAAGCCGGTGTCGTCTTCCACGATCACAAGCAGCCGGTCATTGGACATGAATGTCTCCGATCGCGAGAGCCGTGAGGGGCAGACTGAGAGTGATGCAGGCGCCGCCCTGCACCCTATTGCTCGCCGTGACCTGCCCTCCGAGCTTTCGCACGACGTTTACGACCAGGAAAAGACCGAGACCACCGCCGGGTCTTCCCTTGCTGGACTGGTAGGGTTTGCCCAATTGGGACAGCATCTCGTCGGAAAATCCGGGTCCGCGATCGCTGATGCGTATCACCAACGCGTCGCCGTCCCGCTCGGCCGCCAGCTCCACCCAGTCTGGCGACGCTTCGAGCGCGTTATCGAGCACATTGAACACGACCTGCTTCAGAGCCGCATCCGACGCGATGGCAAGGTCGGCGCCGAAGGAGTTCCGGAACGCAAGCGTCGTCACCGACCGCGCGGCGCGCCACTCCTCGACGAGTTCTGTCAGAAACGTGTTTACAGTCGTAACGGATGATCCCTCCCCGCGAGCTTGGCCGGCCGAAAGGAGGATACCCGTGACAATCGCCTTGCACCGCTGAAGTGAGGATTCCATTTCGGCAAGGTCCTCGGCGATCTCCGGGTCCGACGTGAGCGACGGCATTCGCCGCCAGTCACTCATGATGACCGACAACGACGCAAGCGGTGTACCAAGCTCATGCGCAGCGCCCGATGCGAGAAGTCCCATTCTGACGATGTGGTCTTCTTCAGCAGCGTGCTGACGAAGCGCAGCAAGGTGGGCGTCTTGTTCTCGCAGATTTCGGTTAATGCGAGTAACGAAGATCACCAACAGCACGGCGTTCAGCACAAAGCCGATAAACAATCCCGCGATAAACAGCTCGAAGGTGTTCGAGAAGCCATTTTGCGACATTTCCAGCGGGCGATAAGCGAGCGTCAACCCCGCAAAACTCGCGCATGTCAGCGCGACAAGCGACCAGGTGGATCGGGTATCGAGCAGCATCGCCGCGAGCGTTACCTGCAACAAATACAGCGATGTGAAGGGGTTCGTCGCGCCACCGCTGAGATAAAGCTGGATCGTCAACGCGGCGACATCGAGCATGAGTGCGATCAGCAACTCTTGGTTCGTGACGTCGGCTGGATTACGTAGCCGCAATTGGCCGATGAAATTCAGCGCTACCAGAGCCGCAATGACCGATAGCATTGCTGTTCTTGGCAGGGGGATGCCGAACCACACCTCGACAATTGCGATCGTGGCGATCTGGCCGACCACCGCCATCCAGCGGAGCTGGATCAGCAGCGCCATGTTTTTACGATTGGTCGTATCCTCGGGCGAAGCCGAAGGGAGCATGTCGGACGGCCGGACGCCACCGGGTGACAACGTTGCAGACCCGGCGGCCTGAGCGGCAGCATGTTCATCCAAATTCGGCACTCGGTCCAGCATCTCGATCAGGCGCGACGACAACAGCCGATATGGCCGGGAATAGGCCCTGTCGCGATTTCCAAATCGATATCTAGGTCATTGTCTCGCGAGCGCCACTGTTCCCGAAGGATATACAGGGCGGCCACCGCCAGCATCATGGCAAGTGCGAACCAGGTTAGCGCATAGACCAGATGATTGTTCGGAAAGGCGACCACCGTCAGCCCTCCCCTTGGCCAGCCTTCCGGATTTGCATCGGCGTCGATAAAGAACGGAGCCACCACCTCAAGCCCCCGTGCCGTGGCAATTGCGGCAACGTCGCGGGAATACCATCGATCGGAGGTGGGATCGTTATTGCGCAGAAAGGCGCCTTTCGGCTCGGTCACGCGCATCAGGCCAATCACCTCGACCTCTCCCTGCGACTGCGCCTGCCGGCGTGTTGCGGTATCCCGTCGCTCGGGGGGCACAAAGCCCCGGTTGACGAGGACCGTCACGCCGTCGGCCGCGACCAAAGGCGTCAGGACCCAAAAGCCACTGCCCAGCGCGGTGACGGCCTGCACCAGTGCCTCGCGGTCGTGGAGAAAGCGGCCTCTTACCCTTATGCGACGATAGGCGTCATCCGCGGCGTTGATCTGCGCCCAGGTTGAAGGAGCAGGAAGCGGCTCCGGCGCCGCGTGGATGCGCTGCTCAACGCGGTCGATCAGATCGAGCTTCCAGACCCGTCGCTCAAGTTGCCAGATACCGAGCAACGTCAG
>JAEXXW010000083.1 GCA_023405565.1 Pseudomonadota bacterium | reverse complement strand
GATCTGTTCCGCGCCTTTCTCGCCAATTACCGATGGGAGAATGTGCCTTTCCTTCCCTACAAGGAGGAAGGCTCGGCGCCGTTCAAGTCCATCACCCGGCAGGTTCTGTTTGAAGTCCCGGACCTGCGTTGCGAGCTGCGCTATTTCGAGGTCGCGCCGGGCGGCTATTCGACGCTGGAACGTCATCAACACGTGCACGGGGTGATGATTCTGCGCGGCGCGGCCGATGTGCTCGTCGGCCATGAGGTCAAACCGGTCAAGGCTTTCGACCTCGTTCACATCCCGCCGATGACGTGGCACCAGTTCCGCACCACGGGCGACGAGCCGATGGGCTTTCTCTGCATGGTCAATGCCGAACGCGACCGGCCGCAATTGCCGGGCGAAGAAGACTTACACCGGCTCAGGAGCCATCCTGCGGTGGCGGCCTTTCTGTCGCCGCGCTAAGCTGCCGCCGTCTTCAGGATTTATCCCGCCGCGACCAGTGTCTTCACGCCGGTCCAGATGATCTGGATGCCGATGCAAAGCAGGACGAAAGCCGAAAGGCGCACCACGACATTGGTGCCGCTCTTGCCCAGCATGGCGATCATCCGCTCGGCGAAGCGATAGCAGACGAACACCGTCAGCGCGATCGCGACAATGCCGGCAATGGCAGCGCCGCCCAGCATCAGCAAATGCGACCAGTCGTTTTCAGCGGCGGGTCGCTGGCTGCCGAGCGCGATCGCCACCGAAATGCCGCCGGGGCCGACGGTCAGCGGCATGGTCAGGGGATAGAAGGCGTCGACCGGCGCCGATTGATGTTCGGCCGCGGTGGCGCGCCGATCGTCCGCATCGGCCCCGCTCTGCAGCAGCGTCCAGCCGAATGCCGCAACGACCAGACCGCCGGCAATGCGCACCACAGGCAGCGTGATGCCGAAAAACACCAGGAGATGCGAACCGATGAACATCGAGCCGATCAGCAGAAAGATGCTGTTGATGGCCACCTTCCGCGCCAGCACGTTGCGCTCGGCGTCGCTGCAACCGGCCGTGAGCCCGAGAAATATCGGCGCACTGCCGACCGGATTCACGATCGGAAACAGGCCGGCATAGACCAGGAGGAAGGCGTTAAAGATGTCGGGCATTGCAGAATCCGGGTGGAAAGGCGGGGTATGCGGGAGGTCGGGGGCGGAGGCGTCCGAAAGGCGCCATTCATCGCTTATCGCATAACAAAATCACGACAAGAACAGCAGGGATATCTTTTCGAACCTTTTGGGAGCAGCGATTGACGTCCCGCGTCATCGTCCCATAATCCGGCCTTGCCGGTCCCCGCTTCCGCGAACTCCTTTCTGCGAACCCGCCATGCCCCTCTCCGACCTGCTCTGGCTTTGCACCGCGGCTTACGGAATCCATGTGCTTGAGGAATTCGAATTCGACTGGCGTAACTGGGCGCGCTCTGTCTTCAAGCTACCGGTCGAATGGTCGGACTTCTATATCGTCAATTCGCTGGTCATCGTCCTCGGCATCGTGGCGGCCAATCTCGTGCGCCAGCCGGCTTTGGCCCTCACCTTCCCGGCGCTGATGCTGATCAACGCCGCCTTCTTCCATGTACTCCCTATGGCGCTGACGCGCGGACGGTATTCGCCGGGCGTGTTCACCGCCGTCGTCTTGTTTTTTCCACTCGGCATCGCCTGCTTTCATCGCGCCCTGTCGATCGGTCTCGTCGGCTGGCGCGGCGTTGTGCTTGCCTTCGTCATTGCCGCGCTGTTGATGGCCAGCCCGATCGTGTTGCTGCGGCTCAAGAGCAAGCCGTATTTCCGGCAGACGTAATGTCCGCCGCAGAAAGCAGCGCAATACCACGATAAAACGGCTACCATCTTCGTTCATCCCGGCAACCATTCAATAACGCGCAGCACCTAGTCTCCCGCGCATGGCCTCCGCTTTCCGGTTCCGTCGCAACACGACGGCGCGCAACAGCGCGCAGCGCCGTACGCATGTCTTGGGCATTCCTCTCAGTCTCCTGTTCATCGGCGGCGTCATCGGTGCCGTGGTACTGTTACGTCCGATCATCGATCCGAAATCGGTGGCCATCACGACGCCGGTCACGGTGCTTGACGGCGATTCCCTGCGCACCGGCAACGAGACCATCCGCATTCTCAACATCGATGCGCCGGAACTGCATCAGACCTGCCGCGACGACCGCGACCGTGAATGGCCCTGCGGCCGCGCCGCACGTCAGCGTCTTGTCGAACTGACGGCAAAAGGCGATGTCGCCTGCGCCGCGCAAGGCCGCGACCGTTTTGGCCGGACGCTTGCCACGTGCAAAGTGCGAGGGATCGATGATATCGGCGCCATCATGGCGCGCGAGGGTCTTGCGGTGAATTTCGGCGGCGAAAGCGGCCCTTATGCATCGATCGAGGATGAAGCCCGCGGCGCCAAACGCGGCATCTGGCGCGGCACTTTCGAACGCCCGCGCGACTGGCGCGACGCCCATCCGCGGTGACGCCCAGGCGCAGGATATCAGGCGGAAAGATACCACTTTTTACGGAACGATCCTCACCGCGGCCTGTTGACGCCTAACGCAGGACGCAGCGTCAATGAGGCCGGCCGGGATGAAACATATTTTGCAAAAGCCTGCTGCGACAACCGGGCGGCACCGTGCCTACAGCATCGACATCGTCACGCGCTCCGAACTGAGTGTCTCGCGACACTGGCATCATGCCTTCGCCCATACGCGCAAAGACCATCGCTATTACGAGATCGTGCAGGACACGATCATGCCGGCGTTCGATTTCCGCTATTTCGCCCTTCGCGACGAGGCGGGACGGATCTGCGCCGTGCAGCCATTCTTTCTGCTCGATCAGGATTTATTGGAAGGCTCGTCACGTTTCTTTCGCGCCAGCGCTAAGGTCATCCGACGCCTATGGCCGTCCTTCCTGACGATGCGCACGATGATGCTGGGCTGCGCCGCCGGCGAAGCCCATCTCGACCGGCGCAATGACCATGCCGCGCTCGATGCGACGCTGCTCGCACGCAACATCACACAACATGCCAGGGCCCTTGGCGCAATGCTGATCGTGCTGAAGGAATTTCCGGTCGCCTATCGCCGCAATCTCAAAACCTTCGTCGATCACGGCTTTACCCGCATTCCCAGCCTGCCGATGGCCGAACTGCAACTCGATTACAGGGATTTTGACGACTATCTCCGGCGCGGCGTGAATGCCCGAATGCGCTCGGACCTGCGGCGTAAATTCCGCGCGGCGGAAATCGGCCCGCCCATCGACGTGACCGTTCTGCGCGACATCTCCGGCATCATCGACGAGGCCTATCCGCTCTACCTGCAGGTCTATCGCCGTTCCGAGCGTCATTTCGAGAAGTTGACCAAGGATTATTTCTGCGCGCTCGGTCGCAAGATGCCGGACAAAACACGCTTCTTTGTCTGGCGATGCGAAGGCCGCATCGTCGCCTTCAGCCTCACCATGGCGCATGGCGATCACATCTGTAACGAATATCTCGGCCTCGACTATGAAATCGCATTGAAGCGACACTTGTATTTCATCGCCTTCCGCGACGTGGTGAGCTGGGCCATCACCAATGGCTACAAGCGCTGCCTCTCGACCGGATTGAGCTACGGGCCAAAGCTTTATCTCGGCTTCGATCTTTATCCTCTCGATCTTTATGTGCGTCATACATCGGATCGCCTGAACGGGCTGTTCAGGCGCATGCTGCCGCTGATCGAGCCGACACGCGCAGAGCCGATGCTCAAGCGGTTCCGGAACTACAACACGCTTTGGAGCGATGGCTCGGGCGCGGGCTCGCCTCAGGTTTCCGGCTCAGTCGTGAAGAACAGCGGATAGCCTTTCTGCTTGCCAAGATCGGTCGCCTCCTTGGCCTTGGTCTCGGCAACATCACGGGTATAGACCGCAATGACGCAAGCGCCACGCTTGTGTGCCGTCATCATCACCGCATAGGCGCGCTCGGCGCCCA
>JAEXXW010000078.1 GCA_023405565.1 Pseudomonadota bacterium | reverse complement strand
GGCTCGTTCCAGGATTACGCGATGCCGCGGGCCAAGAGCTCCCCGGCCATCGGCTTCGTCAGCCATCCGGTGCCGGCAACGACCAATCCGCTCGGCACCAAGGGCTGCGGTGAGGCCGGATGCGCGGGCGCACTGGTTTGCGTCATGAACGCGATCGTCGATGCGCTGTCGGTTTATGGTATCCGCCATATCGACATGCCCGCCTCCCCATCACGTGTATGGGCCGCAATCCAGGCGGCCCAGGAGAGCCGCGCGGCATGAAATGTTGCGCTCCTGTATCCTACGTTTCTACGCCTTGACGCCATTTATGCCGGGGCGTATGAGCGACATTGATCCCGTGGTCAATTTGAGCCGGCCGGCTTGCAGCCACGTAAAACAAGTCGCTAAAAGGCCGGGGACACGTGTGCCCGGCCCGGAATTTCCGGCCGGGATTTTTTATGCCTTGAGCACGGTGTCCGTGTTCAGTCTGAAAAACGCTCTAAAGGAAGCCCGCGATGTCGCAGCGTAATTACCGGCCTGAAACCCGCCTCGTTCAATCCTCGATCCTGCGCTCGCAATTCGGTGAGACGTCCGAGTCGCTGTTCCTGACGCAAGGCTATGTCTACGAGAATTCGGCACAGGCCGAAGCGCGCTTCAAGGGCGAGAATCCAGGCTTTCAATATTCACGCTTTGCCAATCCGACCGTGCGCATGTTCGAACAGCGCATGGCCGATTTCGAAGGCGCGGAGGATGCACGCGCAACAGCGACCGGCATGGCCGCTGTGACGCTGGCGCTGATGGGTCAGGTGAAAGCCGGCGACCATATCGTTTCGTCGCGCGCGCTGTTCGGCTCGTGTCTTTACGTCGTCGAGGAGTTGCTGCCACGCTTCGGCGTGACCTCGACGCTGGTCGACGGCACTGATCTCAATCAGTGGAAGAATGCGGTTCGCCCGAACACCAAAACATTCTTCATGGAGACGCCATCCAACCCGACGCTCGAGGTCATCGACATCGCTGCCGTTGCCAAGATCGCGCATGACGCCGGCGCGACGGTGACGGTGGATAATGTCTTCTCCACGCCGCTCTGGCAAAGCCCGCTCGCGCTTGGCGCCGATTGCGTCGTCTATTCCACCACCAAGCATATCGACGGTCAGGGCCGCTGCCTTGGTGGCGTGGTGCTCGGCTCCAATAAATTCATCGTAGACAATATCCATAACATTCATCGTCAGACCGGCCCATCGATGTCGCCGTTCAATGCCTGGGTGATGCTGAAGGGCCTTGAAACACTGGCCGTGCGTGTGCGCCGTCAGTCGGATTCGGCGGCAGCCGTCGCTGTCGCCCTGCACAACCACCCGAAGATTTCGCGGCTGATCTATCCCGGCCGCCCCGATCATCCGCAGGCGGAGATCATCCAGCGCCAGATGAAAGGTGGCTCGACGCTCGTCGCCTTTGAAGTGAAAGGCGGCAAGGATGGGGCCTTCCGCGTGCAGGACGGACTGGAGCTCATCCGCATTTCCAACAATCTTGGCGACGCCAAGAGCCTGATCACCCATCCCGCCACCACAACCCATCAGCGCATCACCCAGCAGGCGCGCGCCGATCTCGGCATCAGCGATGGATTCCTGCGCCTCTCGGTCGGTCTGGAGCACCCGGACGATATCGTGGAGGACCTTCTCGCAGCGCTCGACAAGGCCTAGACTGCCGGCGGATGGACGCGGAATCGGCGCGTCCGGCCGCCACAGGTCTTTTAAGGCTTACCCTCGCGGGTCATGTGACGTGACGTATGCAACAGACATTGGCTGACGATCAGACGACCCACCCACAAGGCACTGGTATCGACCCCAAAGCCATCGATCCCAAAATCTATCCCTTCATACCCACACGTTTTGCCGACCGCACGCCCAGCGTGGCCCATCGCAGCGACGGCACGATCATCCTTGGCAATGCGCTCGAACCGCAATTGCAAGCGGCGCAGATGGGCGCATTTCTCCGCCATTATGCCAGCCAGACTCCGGACGCGGTGTTTCTGGCCGAGCGGCGCGTCGGTGTTGCCGACGTTGAATGGGATCGCCGGACCTATGCCGACATCCGGCGCGATGTCGATGCGGTCTCACAATGGCTGATCGATCAGGGCAGCGACAGCACGCGGCCCGTTGTCGTCCTGAGCCAGAACTCCATCAAACACGCCATCCTTCAGCTCGCGGCCATGCAGATCGGCGTGCCGGTGCTGGCCTTGTCGCCCGCCTATTGCCTGATGTCGCGGGATCACCAGAAACTCATCCGGCTGATCGAACAGTTTCAGCCGCGGCATATCTTCGTGGAGCATTGCGACGCATACGAAGCCGCTTTGCATCGGCTGGACCGACTTGAAGAACGTCTGATCGTCGGTGTGCCCTCCCCCAAATTTCCCGACGCTGTTTCGTTCGACAGGCTGACATCGACGCACGCGACGCCGGATGTCGAGGCGCGTTTCGCGGCGGTTACGCCGGACAGCATCGCCCGCATAATCCTCACCTCCGGCTCGACCGGCGATCCGAAAGGCGTCATCGTCACGCAACGCATGATGCTGGCGGTCGCGGAAGGCTTCGTCTCGGTATGGCCATTCCTGCTCGACCGGCCACCGGTGATGGTCGACTGGCTGCCGTGGAATCACACAGCGGGTGCGAACGCGACATTCAACCTGATCCTGCGCGCAGGCGGCTCGCTTTATATCGACGATGGCAAGCCGACGCCGGGCGGCATCCGCCGTTCAGTGGAGAACCTGCGCTCCGTGTCGCCAACGCTGATGTTCAATGTGCCGAGCGCCTATGACGCGTTGATCCCGCAGCTCGAGCAGGACGAGGACTTTGCCAGACATCTTCTGTCCGGCATGGATCTCCTGCTCTACGCGGCCGCCGGCCTGCCGCAAAATCTGTGGGATCGTCTGGAGCGCTTGTCGATTACGGTCCGCGGCGCACGCATTCCCATTGTTTCCTCGCTGGGATCGACCGAAACCGCCTCGCCCGCAACGCTCGGCTGGTGGGGTACCGGCGTCTCCGGCTCGCTCGGTCTTCCGATCCCCGGCATCGAAGCCAAGCTGATCAAGGTGAATGACGACGACATGGAGGTGCGCTTCCGTGGCGAGGGCATCACACCCGGCTATTGGCAGCAGCCTGAGGCAACGCGCAATGCCTTCGACGAGGAAGGCTTCTTGAGAATCGGTGACGCCGTACGCTTCTCCGATCCGCAGGATATGTCCGCCGGCCTCGCCTATCACGGACGCCTGTCGGAAAACTTCAAGCTGACCACTGGAACCTGGGTGATCGCCGGCCTGCTGCGGCTCGATCTGATCAAGGCCTGCGAGCCCTATATGCAGGACGCGGTCATCACCGGCGAGAACCGGAGCGACATCGGCATTCTTGTCATCCCGAATCCCAATGCGGACCGCGCGACTCTGGAAGGCGCGTTACGGACAAAGATCGAAACTTATAATGCACGGGAAACCGGCAGCAGCCGCAGGATCGCGCGCGCCATGATCATGACGGAGCTGCCCGATATCGATGCCGGTGAAATCACCGACAAGGGCTATCTCAACCAGCGCCGGATCATCGCGCGCAGGGCCTCCATGATCGAGACGCTATACGGCGACGCGGCCGATGCCTCCGTCATGCGGTTTCCGACATAAGACGCTGACCAACAACACAACAGACACTACGACACTCAGGGCGGTTACATCC
>JAEXXW010000077.1 GCA_023405565.1 Pseudomonadota bacterium | reverse complement strand
GCGCCGAAGCATTCATGCGGCAACAAAAGGCGATCATGACGCGGCCGGATTCACGGCCCTTTCTGCCGAACATCAAATGCCCGACGCTGGTGCTGGTCGGCGAGGGCGATCAGCTCACGCCGCCGCTTCTTGCCGACGAAATGGCGAGCCTCATCCCGGGCAGCCGGCATGTCGTCGTGCCGGATTGCGGACATCTCTCGACGATGGAGCGGCCGGAATTCGTGACAAAGATGTTGGTGGAGTGGATGCAGGCGTGAAGTGATGCGTCTATCGGCGGGTGCGGCTATTTCTCGCGAAGCGCCTTTCGGATGTCACGGCGTTCGTGAAGAACGCGTAATATTTCTACGCTGGCATCTGCCGTCCGGTAGTAGATCACGTATGGTTTTGAACGGATCGAGCGATAGCCTTCCTTGACGTCGTGGCGTGGCCGTCCAAGATTGGGACGCTCGCGCAAAAGATCTGCAACGCGGAAGATCTCCAGGAATTGTTTGTTCGCGATCTCGGCGGAAGCCGTGGTTGAAAAATAGCGCCAGAGCGAGTGCAAATCTTTTCGGGCTAACGGCGCCCAAACAAGATCGTTAGCGCTTGGCCGCATGTTCGGCGTGAATTGAGCGAAGTAACTCTTCGGGGTCGAGCTTTTCACCAAGCCCAGCATCCAACTCGCGCGCTGCCGCTTCAAGATCGGCCCGCAATTCCTCGAGATCGTGGATGCGCTCCAGCATTTCCAGGCCAAGCTGTTCCTGCGCCGCCTCAGGAAGCGCGGCGGCTTTTGCAACTGCAAGTTCGAGCGTTTTGACCATACACCAAGAATAGCAGAAAAACGGGCAATTTCCAGACAAGTTACCCGGCAAGGTTACAATGACTGTCTGGAAAGATTGTCTCTTGCAATTCCGTGCCGCCTGCCTGTTATGGCGCCATGACCTCGATCATCGATCTCATTGGCGGCACACCGCTGGTTGAAGTGACACGGCTCGATACGGGGTCGTGCCGGCTGTTCCTGAAACTCGAGAGTCAGAATCCATCCGGCTCCATCAAGGATCGGCCGGCGCGTGCGATGATCGAGGCGGCGGAATATGACGGGCGTCTGAAGCCCGGCGGCACGGTGATCGAGGCGACCGCGGGCAATACCGGCCTCGGGCTTGCTTTCGTCGGCGCGCGCAAAGGCTATCGCACCATCCTTGTCGTGCCCGACAAGATGTCACGCGAAAAGATTCTGCATGCGCGAGCGATGGGCGCGGAGATCATAGTCACACGCTCCGATGTCGGCAAAGGCCATCCCGATTATTATCAGGATCTCGCCGCCGACCTGACCGCTCGGACCAAGGGAGCGATCTACATCAACCAGTTCGAAAATCCGGCGAACCCTTACGCGCATGAGCAGACGACGGCGCCGGAAATCCTCAAGCAGATGAATGGCGATATCGATGCCATCGTGGTCGGCGTCGGTTCCGGCGGCACGCTGACCGGTATCGGCCGTTACATGTGCCAGTATTCACCGAAGACGAAGATGGTGCTGGCAGATCCGGAAGGCTCGATCCTTGCGCCTTATGTGAAAACCGGCGAGATGAGGCAAGCCGGGAGTTGGGCGGTGGAGGGCATCGGCGAAGATTTCATTCCACCGAATTGCGATCTCTCGCTGGTGAAGGAGGCTTACACTATTCCTGACCGGGAAAGCTTTGCCGCGGCGCGCGAACTGATGCGCGAGGAGGGCATTCTCGGCGGATCGTCGTCGGGCACGCTGCTGGCGGCGGCCTTGCGCTATTGCCGCGAGCAGAGTGAGCCGAAACGCGTGGTCACGCTCGTCTGCGATTCCGGCGCGAAATATCTCTCGAAAGTTTTCAACGAAGCCTATCTGGCGCAGGAAGGTTTCATCGGCGCACGCACGGGTAAGGTGCGGGATCTGGTCTCAAGTCCGCATGGTGGCGGTGCTGCGGTGGAAGTGCGGCCAACCGATAATCTACGCGCCGTGTTTGCGCGCATGCGCGCGTCGGATGTGTCGCAGCTGCCGGTGGTCGAGGGTGATCGCATTGTTGGGCTTGTCACCGAAAGCGATCTGCTGGGCGCCGTGCTGACACTCGGCGAGGACAGGGCGTTCGACCGGCCGGTCAAGGACATGATGGTCACGACGCTGGAAACGATTTCCGCTGACGCGCCGATCCGCGATCTCGTGCCGCTGTTCCGGCAAGACTATGTGGCGATCGTGATGGATGGCGACCGCTATCTCGGTCTGGTCACGCGGATCGACCTGATCAATTATTTCCGAATGACGATGCAATAGAAGCGTTTGCTCATTCGCTTTCGTCGCTCAAAAGGCGATCTGAATCGTCCTTGATCCGAACGCCGGACAGTCGCTGCGCGCAGATGGCCTGCAGAAGGTGCAGAAGTTTTCTTGCGGCATCCGCATAGCCGATGCCATCTGGGCGGATGTTCGAAATGCAGTTGCGGTCGGCATCCGTGCTTTGCGATGTAGGGTGCCAGGTCAGATAGGCGCCCATGCTGTCGGGCGCAGACAGGCCCGGCCGCTCGCCGATCAGGACGGCGACACAATCCGCATTCAGCATATTGGCGACGACATCGCCGACGGCGACACGGCCGTTGCGAACCACGACAAGCGGCGCGATAGCCAAGTTTTGCTTCTGCAACACTGGCAACAGATGACTGAGAACGGGCGCCGCATGCGACTGTACGGCACGTGCCGACAAACCATCGGTGATCGCGAACGCGATGTCGTAGCGGCCGGCATGTGCTTCGAACGCGATGTCTGCGCCGGGTGCAAGCTGACGGCCGAGATCGGGACGCATGAGATAGGTCGTGCGATTGTCTGCCGCGCTGGCGATATCGATGATTGGCAATCCGAGGCGGGTGAGATCGTCCACCAACCGCGATTCATCGAGTGGCTCGTGAACCGCATCGCGGGCGCGCGCATGAGCGAGACGGAAGTCGAGCAACGGTCCGGTCGCAAGCGAAGCCCCGCTGCGCTTCAGGCCGATGCGTGCAGCAGTGAGCCTGCGCAGATCGGACCAGAGCGCGTCCGCTGACGATGGCTGATCGGGCAGCGGCTTTCTCTCGTCGGTCATCAGAGTCCCGGAAGAAGGGCGCGGAACTGGCCGGGCAGTTCGCGCGGACGAATGCGGCCCGCGTCGGTCATGAGTCCTTGCCGCGATAGCCAGTCCTCGAATTCCGGAGCAGGTTTGCGGCCGAGAAGGTCGCGCATCGCCAGTGCATCATGAAACGATGTGCTCTGATAGCCGAGCATGATGTCGTCGGCACCGGGCACGCCCATGACGAAGTTCACGCCCGATGCGACCAGCAACGCCAGCAGGGAGTCCATGTCATCCTGATCGGCTTCGGCATGATTGGTGTAGCAGACATCGACACCCATCGGCAGGCCAAGCAGCTTGCCGCAGAAATGATCCTCAAGTCCGGCGCGTGTGATCTGCTTGCCGTCGAACAAATATTCCGGGCCGATGAAGCCGACGACGGTGTTGACCAGCAGCGGCTTGAAATGCCGCGCCACCGCATAGGCGCGCGCTTCCAGCGTCTGTTGATCGACGCCGTGATGGGCATTGG
>JAEXXW010000657.1 GCA_023405565.1 Pseudomonadota bacterium | reverse complement strand
CCCGTGCTCTGGAAGCCATCAGCGTTACGCAATGGGTGCCGCCGGCCGGTGAGAACCGCATCAACGGCATGATCGAAAGCCGTCCGGACTGGGTGATCTCGCGTCAGCGCGCCTGGGGCGTGCCGATCACGGTCTTCATCAAGGAAAAGAACGACGGCTCGGTCGAGATACTCGATGACGCCGCTGTCGACAAGCGCATCGGCGATGCCTTCGAGACCGAAGGCGCGGATGCGTGGTACGCGGAAGGTGTGGCCGAACGCTTCCTTGGTGATCGCGCCAAGGAAGGCTGGAAGAAGGTCGACGACATTCTCGACGTCTGGTTCGATTCCGGCTCGACGCACGCTTTCGTGCTCGAAGACCCGAAGCATTTCCCGCAGCTCGCCGGCATCGAGCGCAAGCCGAAGGGCAAAGATCAGGTGATGTATCTCGAGGGCTCGGACCAGCATCGCGGCTGGTTCCAGTCGTCGCTGCTGGAAAGCTGCGGTACGCGCGGCGTTGCACCGTTCGACATGGTGCTGACGCACGGCTTCGTTCTCGACGAGAACGGCCGCAAGATGTCGAAGTCGCTCGGCAACACGACCGCGCCGCAGGATGTGATCAAGAATTCCGGCGCCGACATTCTGCGCATGTGGGTGTGTGCGTCGGACTATGCCGACGACCTGCGCATCGGACCGGAAATTCTCAAAGGCACGGTCGAGACCTATCGCAAGCTGCGCAACACCATCCGCTGGATGCTCGGCTCGCTCGCGCATTTCCATGACGACGAGCGCGTCAAGGTCGATGACATGCCCGAGCTGGAGCGGCTGATGCTGCACCGTCTCGCCGAACTCGATGCGTCGGTGAGGGACGCGTATCGCGCCTTCGACTACAAGCGCATCTTCGCGCTGCTCAACGCGTTCATGACGAGCGACCTGTCGGCCTTCTATTTCGATATCCGCAAGGACGCACTCTATTGCGATCCGATCTCGTCGCAGAAACGCAAGGCTGCTCTCACCGTCATCGATTATCTGTTCCGCTGCACGGTGACATGGCTTGCGCCGATGCTGTGCTTCACGGCGGAGGAAGCGTGGCTGTCGCGTTACGGCGAGGATGCGGAATCCGTGCATCTGCAGGAATTTCCGCATGTGCTGCCGGCCTGGCGCAACGACGATCTGGCCGAGAAATGGCGCAAGATCCGTAACGTCCGCCGCGTCGTCACCGGCGCGCTTGAGCTCGAGCGTGCGCAGAAGCGTATCGGTTCGTCGCTCGAAGCGGCCCCCTTGGTCTATGTGTCGGACAACGAGCTGTTTGCCGCAATCGTCGATGCCGATCTCGCCGAGATCTGCATCACCTCGGCGGCAACGCTTGTGGAAGGCGAGGGGCCGGCTGAGGCTTTCCGCCTTGAGGACGTGCGTGGTGTCTCGGTTCTGCCTGATCGCGCGCTTGGCAAGAAATGCGCGCGCTCATGGAGGATCTCCGACAGCGTCGGCGAAGACCCGCAATATCCCGACGTGACGCCACGCGATGCACAGGCGCTGCGCGAATGGGACACGCTGCGCAAGGCGGCGGAATGAAGAACTATCTCTTCGGCCCGCTCACCCGCGACGGCCTGACCGCGGCGCTGATCACGGCGCTGATCGATCAGGCCAGCAAGCTGTGGCTGCTCTACGGGTTCGATCTCGGGTCGCGTGGGCGCGTTCCGGTGCTGCCGTTTCTCGATCTCGTGCTGGTCTGGAACAAGGGCATCAGCTACGGCCTGTTCGCGCAGGATACGGCGCTCGGACAGATGATGCTGCTGGCCTTCAAGGTCGCGGCCGGAATGTTCCTGTGGGTCTGGCTGGCGCGGGCCGAGAACCGGCTCGTGGCCATTTCGCTGGGCCTCATCATCGGCGGAGCCATCGGCAATGCCGTGGACCGGCTGGCGCACGGGGCCGTGGTCGATTTCGTCCTGTTCCACGTGACCACGGCCACATTTACCTTCAACTGGTATGTCTTTAACCTCGCCGATGTGGCCATCGTTGCCGGGGTGGCGGGTTTATTGTATGAAACCCTCTTGGGGGCACGCGCCGCAAAAGCGCCCTGATCCTTGGGCAAATGCCGAGGCAGGGATGGCGGCCGAAGACCGTGCGGGGAGCAGCCTTGCGTAACAGCATCGACAGCTTTTCAAGCCGAGTGACCTCGCGTGCTCCGTTCTGGAGCCGGGTGGCACGGGGCTTTGCCGTTTTCACTGTCGCCCTGGCCGTATCATCGGCGATCGCGCCCAAGGCCCATGCGGCCGATGACGAAGACGAAGATCCGATCGAGACCAAGATCATCAAGGGCATCTTCGGCATCAACGACAAAGACAAGATCGACTATCGCGAGCGCCCGCCGCTGGTGGTGCCACCGAATACCGGAAACCTGCCTCGGCCGGAGACCAGTGCGGTGAATACGACGCCAGCCTGGCCGAAGGATCCCGAAATCGTCGAGCGCAACAAGCGGCAAAAGGCGAACCGGAACCAGAAGCGGAAGAGTTTTGAAGAAGAAGCGCGTCCCTTGACGCCTGCGGAGCTGGATGCGCCCGGTCGAGCCGCCCGCGGTTCTTCGCGGCCGAACCCGACAGGCCCGCAGGATTCCGAAGGTGCGGATAACCGCGCCCTGCGGCCAAACGAGCTGGGCTATAAGGGCGGCCTTCTTGGCAATCTGTTCAAGAATAACACCGAGGCTGAAGCCGCCACATTCACCCAGGAGCCGACCCGTACTGATCTGACCCAGCCGCCGCCCGGTTATCAGACGCCATCATCCGGGCAGGTTTACGGTATTTCGCCCCGGAAGGAACAGGCGAAGCCGTTCGACTGGAT
>JAEXXW010000533.1 GCA_023405565.1 Pseudomonadota bacterium | reverse complement strand
CGCTTCGCTTGAGGGTATTACGGAGAGCGCCGATACAATCCGGTTTGGTGCGCTGGTTCGCCATTATCAGGTGCTGGCATCCCCGCTCGTCGCTAGCGAAGTGCCTCTGTTCGCATCCGCAATGACGCACGTGGCGCATATGGCCGTGCGCAACCGTGGCACAACCTGCGGCAGCATCGCGCTGGCCGACCCGTCGGCGGAGGCACCCGCGGTGGCGGTTTTGCTGAATGCGACGATCCATCTGCAGAGCAGCGACGGCGCCCGCGACGTCGCCGCTCGCGATTTCTTCGAGGGCCTTTATTCCACTGCGCGCAATGATGGTGAGATGATCACAGGCGTCAGCTTCCCGCGCGCGGAGACGGCCGAGATATTCCATTTCAATGAGCTGAGCCGGCGGCACGGCGACTTCGCGGTTGTCGGCATCGGTATAAAGGGGCGAAGAGTTGATGGCGGCATTGGCGACATCGAGGCCGTGGTCTTCGGATCGGAGCCGGCGCCCTTGCTCAGTAAAGCGGCCGCCGACATGACGGTTGCACGCGATACTTCCGATGCAATGCTGCGCGATATGGCCCACGCCATCGCGGATGAGATGGACCCCATCGATAACCATCAGGGACGTCCGGACACCAAGCGACGGCAGGGCGCAGAGCTTTTAAGGCGCGCCTTCATGAGCTTTCGGGAGGGGCTGCATGCCTGACGCAGCCAGCGAATTGCACGACGTGACTTTCGTGCTCAACGGGGAACGTGTTTCAGCCCAGGTTCCGGCGCGGATGCATCTTGGCGATTTCATTCGCACGGTCATGGGCAAGACGGGCACGCATATTGGCTGCGAACACGGCGTGTGTGGCGCCTGTAACATTACCGTCGATGGCCGCTCGGTGAGAAGTTGTCTGATGCTGGCGGTTCAAGCCGACGGTGCAGAGGTCGAGACAATCGAGGGCCTGACGCGGAAAGGCGCGATTGCCGATCTTCAGCAGGAATTTGTCGCCCGTAATGCTTTGCAATGTGGCTATTGCACACCGGGCGTTCTCGCGACAGCGGCTGAAATCCTGACAGGGGCGAGCCGGTCGCGCGACGATATCCGGGAGGCGCTGTCCGGAAATTTCTGCCGCTGCACCGGCTACCACGCCATTGTCGATGCCATCGAGGCCGTGATGATACGGCGGGGAGCGGCATCGTGACGGAAGCACGTGGCATGATCGGCGCGCGCGTTCCGCGGCCGGAAGCGCAACGACTGGTCTCGGGAAATGGCCGCTATACTGACGATATTGTTGTCGGCGGTGTGGGACATATCGTCTTTCTGCGTAGCCCTCACGCCCATGCCCGCATCGTTTCGATCGATGGGACGGGCGCGAAGGCGAGCCCCGGCATTATCGCAGTCGTAACCGCCAATGATCTCGCTGCGGTTTGCGCGCCATGGCGAACGAAACTGGCGATGTTGCCGTCCCACATATCACCGGAGCAGTTTCCGCTCGCGCGGGACGAGGTGACGTGGCAGGGCGAGGCTGTGGTGGCCGTGATCGGCGAGAGCCGGGCGCAGGCGGAAGACGCACTTGAATTGATCGATATTGAATGGGCGGAACTGCCAGCCATTGGGTCGATCGATGCAGCTGCGGCGCCGGATGCGGCCAAGACCAACACGCAGTTGAATAGCAATCTCGGTCTCGATCATGTGTTCAAGACCGGCGATCCGCATGTCGCTTTCGATCAGGCGGCGGTCGTGGTCGAACATGAATTCCGCTTTGCTCGGCAGACCGGCGTCACGCTCGAGCCGCGTGGGATCATCGCCGATTTCGATCCCCGAACGCGGAAGCTGACGGTGCAGCACTCGCATCAGGTGCCGAACCAGATGCGTGAGATTTTCGCCGCCCAGTTCGATCTGCCGTTTAGTAATGTGCAGGTCATCACGCCGGATGTAGGCGGTGCTTTCGGTATGAAGCTGTCCGCCTATCCCGACGAGATGGCGGTGGCGGCGATTGCGGTTCTGCTCGGCCGGCCGGTGAAATTCGTGGCCGACCGGCTGGAGGCCTTTGTCAGCGATGTGCATGCGCGCGAGGCGCGGGTGAAGGGCCGCCTTGCAGTCGATCCCGACGGAAATCTCCTGGCCATGGATATCGCCGTGCAGTCCGGCATGGGGGCTTATTCGTCCTACCCGCGCGGCAGTCTGGGCGAAGGATTGCAGGCCGTTCACATGTCGGCGGCGCCCTATCATCTGCCGGCGTTCAACGGGACGCTTCGCAGTTATTTCCAGAACAAGGTGCCAAGTGGCGTTCTGCGGGCGGTCGGCCAGCCGATTGCGACGACTGTGACCGAGCAATTGCTGGACCTTGCCGCGCGCAAGCTTGGTGCGGATCCGGCGAGTCTGCGCCGCCGCAACTACGCGGCATCGGATCAGAAGAGCGCCAAGAATGCTGCCGGCACCGTGTTGAGCGAATTGTCGCTCGATCGTTGTCACGACAAGCTGCTCGGCCTGATGGATTATGAAGGCTTGCGCCGCGATCAGGCCGCGTTGCGCGAGCGTGGCATCTATCGCGGTATCGGGCTTGCGGCCTTTATCGAGCAGACGGGGGTTGGCCCTTCACTTTATGGGCCGCAGAACGTGCGCGTATCGGCGTTCGAAGCTTGCCGCCTGTCACTGGAGGCGTCCGGCGGTATTCGCTGTGCCACCAGCATTACCGATCAGGGGCAGGGGACGATGACGGCCTTGCGCCAGATTGTCAGTAGCGCGCTGGGCGTCGATATCGACGCGGTCGATATCGTCTGCGGCGATACGACGGCGGCGCCATTCGGTGGCGGGGCCTGGGCGTCCCGTGGCACCTCGCTCGGTGGTGAGGCCGCCTTGCGCGCGGCAATGAAACTGAAAGACAGCATCCTGACGATCGCTGGGTCGATGCTGCAGGCACAGCCGCACGAATTGCGGATAGAGAGAGGCAAGATTGTCAACGCCGCCGGCATGATCCAGCTCACAGTTGCGGATGTCGCCACGGTCGCACATTACCAGTCCCATACACTTCCTTTGGAAGAGCTTCCGCTGCTGGAATTCAACGAGAAATACGCGCCACGGGATGTGCCGTATTTTGTGTCCAATGGCATTCAGGCCGCCCATGTCGAGGTCGATCCCGGCCTCGGGACTATCAAAATCCTGGGCTTCTGGGTGGTCGACGATTGCGGAACGGTGATCAATCCGCTGCTGGTCGATGAGCAGATCCGCGGCGGTGTGGTGCAGGGCATCGGTGCGGCGCTGTATGAGCAATGCATCTACAATGAGGACGCACAGCTCGAAAACGGAACGCTGGCTGACTACCTCGTGCCCATGGCCAGCGAAATGCCGGATATCCATATTGCTCATGTCGAGACGCCGATCAGCGCAACATTGCTTGGCGCGCGTGGCGTCGGCGAGGCGGGGGCCGTTGCAGCCCCGGCCGCCATCTGGACGGCGGTGAATGATGCGCTATCGCCTTTCAGCGCTTCGGTCACGCAGCAGCCGATTACGCCCGAGCACGTGCTGGATTGTATGGACCGGGCCTCGACGGCCAGAGCGTAGAGGCTTCCGGAATTCTCCCTCAACCGCCCGATGTTGTTTTTTGCGGGCGGCATCACGTCGCTGTGCGATGCATGTCAGGTCCAGCCCAGGTTTGAAAAGCCGACAGCCGTGCTCTTAAGGCTTCGCTGTGCCTCCTGTGCCCTTCCGCCATGAACGCGGTCAGAGGACGCGCTTTATCCCGGCAAATCACCCGGAGTTCTGGAAATAGAGCGAAACAGGATTTTCAGGCCGGTTCCGAACTGCGATAATGCCAAAAAGCCAGAGTCGTGTCAGGGGGGCGCTGTCGATGGCACTACAATTCAAGGTCCGTGGCATGCGTCGCGTGATGGCTGCCATGTTAGGGGGCGTGCTGGTCGCTTCGACTGGGCCGGCATTCGCAGATGAGGGCGGCGTCAGTTTCTGGATTCCAGGGCTGTTCGGCAGTCTCGCAGCCGCGCCGCAACAGCCTGGCGCAAACTTTGCGACGGTCTATTATCATACATCTGTCTCGGCCAGCGGCGCTGTGGCGGCTTCCAAGCAATTCCAGGTTGGCAATCTGCGTGCAAATGCCACCGCCAATCTGAATATTAATCTGGATGGGCGAGCGGATCTCGGTTTCTTCGTCCCCGGTTATGTCTTTGAGACGCCGATTCTCGGCGGCCAGTTCGCGGTCAACATGGCGACGATCGCCGGACGGTCGGCAACGTCATTGGACGGGATCTTGAGCGCCTCGCTCGGGCCACTGACAGTAACGCGACAGGGCTCGATTGCCGATTCGATCGTCGGCTTTGCCGATCTGTTTCCCCAGGCCACTTTGCGCTGGAACAGCGGCGTCCATAACGTCATGGTCTATGCCATGACCAATATTCAGGTCGGCGCCTACGATTCGAAGCGCCTGTCCAACCTCGGTCTCGGTCACGGTGCCGTCGATGGGGGGCTTGGCTATACCTATTTCGATCAGGCAAAAGGGCATGAATTCTCGGTCGTAGCCGGCCTTACGCACAATTTCAGGAACAAGGATACCGGTCAGACCAATGGACTTGATTTCCATGTCGATCTTGCCGCCGCCCAGTTCCTGTCGAAGCAGTTCTTTGTCGGTGCGGTCGGCTATGTGTATCAGCAATTGACGCCGGATACGGGGCAGCCGGCCTTTCTCGGCAACTTCGAGTCTCGCGTCTTCGGCGCAGGTCCGCAAGTCGGCTTTCTTTTCCCCGCCGGCAACATGCAGGGCTATCTGAATTTGAAGGGCTATTACGAGTTCGACGCGAAAAACCGCCCGGAGGGCTGGAATGTCTGGGCGACGTTTTCCCTCTCGCCGCCGGAAAAAAGCAGCGCGCCATCGAGGATGATGACAAAAGGGCCGTCGCTGAAATAGACCGCGATCAACCGCGAAATGAAAAAGGGCGCAGACATGATCTGCGCCCGTTGTTTTTATCTGCTGCTGTCAAGTCTAACGGCTGTGACGCATCACTTCTCGATCTTGTAACGGGCCTGACCGGATTTTCCGGCTGCGGTTTTCACCATCAGCGTCACATTGGTATTCGGCGCTACGG
>JAEXXW010000419.1 GCA_023405565.1 Pseudomonadota bacterium | reverse complement strand
CGACCGCCTGATCGGACGCCCCGCGCGCGCGGCCGGTCTCATCAGGCTTCTGGAGCATATGCGAAGCGTCGAGGGTGTCTGGTTCTGCCGCGGCATCGATATCGCACATCACTGGCGCAAACATTTCCCACCCGAGAGCGCGACATGACCCGCCGGCTCGACGCATCGCCCGACACCGTCCACTGGGGCTATTTCGACGCAGCACTCAAACCCGTCCTCAGCATTTCGTCAGGGGACAGCGTCGTCTTATCGTCGGTTTCAGGCAGCAAAGACGAATTGCCGCCCGCGGCGACCGGAACGACGCTGCAACGCCATCTCGATATTCTCGGCACCACAAAGCAAGAGCTTGGTCCGCACATTCTCACCGGCCCAATCGAAATCAAGGATGCGGCACCCGGCGACGTTCTGGAAGTCCGGATCGAAGAAATCGAACTGATCCAAGACTGGGGCTTCAACTATACCAAGCCGGGCAAAGGCGTCTTGCCGCAACGCTTTCCGCAGCGAAAGCTCTATCACATCGCGATCGATCGCGAGCGCAATGTCGCGACAT
The DNA here is from genome assembly GCA_023405565.1 of Pseudomonadota bacterium. Lineage (GTDB taxonomy): Bacteria > Pseudomonadota > Alphaproteobacteria > Rhizobiales > Xanthobacteraceae > Pseudorhodoplanes. The sequence goes on along the minus strand of JAEXXW010000419.1, from coordinate 5,733 downwards.
GCCCCTGGGGTGGAGATCTGCCGCTCGCTCCGTTCTTCGGGATCATGGCTGTTGCGCCGGCACCGAGCTATGGACGCGTGTCAACAATCGAACCGCGCGAATATGGCGGCAACATCGACAATCGGGAATTGACGGCGGGCTCGCGCCTTTATCTGCCGGTCTTCGTGCCGGGCGCACTCTTCTCCGTTGGTGACGGGCATGGCTGTCAGGGCGACGGCGAAGTGAACCTGACCGCGCTGGAAACGGCCTTGCGCGGTCGCTTCACGCTGATCGTGCACAAGGCGCGCAACCTTCCTCTGCCGCGCGCCGTCACGGCGGACTATTTCATCACCATGGCGTTCGATCCGAGCCTCAACGAAGCGGCCAAGATTGCGCTCGATCAGATGATCGATGCGATCTCCGCTTCCACACACCTGACGGCAGAAGATGCTTATGCGCTTTGCAGCCTCGCCTGCAGCCTGCGGGTGACGCAATTCGTGGATGGCAATAACGGCATTCACGCGATGTTGCCGAGAACGCTTCTGCCAGACCTCAGCGCCGAGCAATTTGCACTCGCCTGAGCTCAGCCGGCGATGCGCCGTCGCGCACCGCAGAAAAAGTCTCGCTAGACGATCAATTGGCCCGCCTCGTCGGCGGATGTGCGCAGAAGTGGGAGAAACTCGTCCAGGATGCGGCCGATGGTGGCCCGCTCCGCCTGCAAGCCCACGTGAAGCGCACAAACGATGCTGCCGCCCCGCCGTCTGACCGGCACCGCAATCGAGCGGAAGCCGGGCTCGGCTTCCTGATCAACAAGCGAATAGCCTTGCTTCAGGTCGGTTGTGACCAAGGCCCGCAGAATGGCCTTGTCTGTCACCGTCGCAGGCGTAAGCTTCTTCAACTCCGTGCGGACGAGATAGGCGTCCAGTTCCGCATCTTCGAGCCCGCCGAGCAACACGCGGCCAACCGAAGAGCAATAAGCCGGCAGGCGATAACCAACCTCCAGACCAACAGTGATGATCCGTGTCGGGATCGCGCGAACCACCATAACCGCGTCGTCGCGATCAAGCACCGCGACCGAGCATGATTCCTCGATCTGGCGCGAAATGCGATCGACCACCGGCTGCATGATCAGCGGCAACGGATTGGATATCAGATACGCCGATGCCAAGGTGAGAATCCGCGGCGTCAGCTTGAAAGAGCGCCCCGTCTGCTCGACAAATCCTAGTTTCTCCAACGTCACCAGCACGCGGCGGACACTCGACCGCGGCGCATCGGCAAGGGTCGCCAGTTCGCTCAACGTCAACTGGCGTCGTTCGGCGTTGAACAGGCTGATGATCCGCAGACCACGCGCAAGGATTTCGAGAAATTCCGGTCCATGGCTGTCAAGGAGTTCTCGATCTCCTTCAGCCCGCCGGATGCGTGGCATCGATCAGTGGCTCCGCACATCTTGTATCGTCATGACAAAACGACCGTAAAAGACACGTCCTCATCAAGCAAGCGCATGGCAGCAACGGAAATACACTCTCGCAGAGCATCCCAATCCCGACCTCGTCAATCGCACGATACGCAATCCGGCTTTCAGCGCGCGACACATTGACAGGATCAAAACTCGGGAGCATCCGGCCCTTGATTGTCATTCACCGGTGAAGCGAGCAGATCAGGCCCTGAGCTACAGCGCAGCCGCGAAAGCATGTCCCCGTTGCCGCATGCGTTGCGCAGCGCTTCGTGAAGCCGGCTCGCCTTAGGCATTCAGCACTCATCATGATCGCAGACGCGGCTCGGGGCTTCCGGGGTCCCTACGCGCGCCGGACCTGTACAACTGCTCACCTTTCCCGATCGGCAATAACCAACTACCGAACAAAATGTATAAAAATGGTCATCCGGTTTGCGGTGCGTACAAGCCAGAAAAATGAGCATATGCCTCGAAAATCATAGCCACTTGCAAACATTCGCCTCTTGCATTTTAAAGCTGGCAAAATTCTAATTCAGTCACTTTGTTCGGTAGATGGTCATTTGCTCGATCTCGGCAAAAATCCACCCGACGCAAAATGGAGGTGCCGGCCATGATGAGTCAGGAGCAGAATGACAAGATTACGCGCGTCGGCCCGGGAAGCGCGGCTGGCCAGCTCATGCGCAAATACTGGCAGCCTGTAGCCCTGACCGACGAACTCCCTGCGGAACGGCCGATCAAAGCTGTCCGCCTGCTCGGCGAGAATTTCGTTCTGTTCCGCGACGAGAAAGGACAATACGGCCTCCTGGATCGCGATTGTCCGCATCGCGGCGCCGATCTTGCGTATGGACGTCTTGAGGGCGGCGGACTTCGCTGTGCCTTCCATGGCTGGCTGTTCGACACCAACGGCCAATGCCTGGAAACACCAGCCGAGCCCGTCAACTCGAAGCTCTGTCAGGGCATTCGTCAGCGTGCCTTTCCGGTGATTGAGAAGAACGGCATTCTGTTTGCTTATCCGGGCGAAGGCGAGCCGCCGGCATTTCCGGAACTGGATTGCTTTACGGCGCCCGTCGACTACACCTTTGCCTTCAAGGGATTGATGGAGTGCAACTGGCTGCAAGCCCTGGAGGTCGGGATCGATCCGGCGCACGCGTCCTTCCTGCACCGTTTCTTTGAAGATGAGGATGTGTCGGCATCCTACGGTAAGCAGTTCCGCGCCGCCTCGGCCGGCAGCGAATTGCCGATGACCAAGATCCTCCGCGAATATGATCGCCCCATCATCAATGTGGAGCGCACGGAATACGGGATGCGTCTGATCGCCCTGCGTGAGATCGATGACGAACGCACCCATGTACGCGTGACCAATCAGGTGTTCCCGCATGCCTTTGTCATTCCGCTGAGCGCGGAGATGACCATCACGCAATGGCATGTCCCGGTCGATGACGAAAACTGCTACTGGTACGCGATCTTCACCAGCTATTCGAAGCCGGTCGACAAGGAGACCATGCGCACGCAGCGGCTCGAGCTTTACGAGTTGCCGGACTACAAGTCACGGCGCAACAAGACCAATGAATACGGCTTCAATCCGCACGAACAGGCTTCATCGACCTATACGGGCATGGGGCTTGATATCAACGTGCATGATCAATGGGCGGTGGAATCGATGGGCGCGATCCAGGACCGCACCCGCGAGCATCTCGGTCAATCCGACAAGGCCATCATTCTCTATCGCCGGATCCTCCGCGAGCAGATCGAGAAGGTCGCTGCCGGTGAGCCGCCCATCATGTTCCTTGATGAGCGCACGGCGCGCGGCATTCAGGGCCCCGCAACGATGGATGGCATTGGGCCATCGCGAGGCTGGGAGACCTATTGGATGGAAGTCGACGTCAAACGCCGGCGCGGCGCGCCGTGGATGGCGCCGGTTCCAGCCGATATCGCCGCAAAAGTCCCGCATCTGACCGCGGCGGAATGATTACCGTGCATCGAATTGCAATACGCGGGATCGCCCGATGAGTTTTGTTGAGCGTCATGGGCTCTGGTCCGCAGAACAAAGCGAAGCTGTGGCCCGCGTCGAACGCATGATTGCCGAACACGACATCGAGATGGTCCGCCTCTCTTTCGCGGACCAGCATGGCGTGCTGCGCGGCAAGGCCCTAGTCGCAAACGAAGCGGCCAAGGCGCTGTCCCGCGGCTGCATGATCACGACAACAATGCTGGCGAAGGACACCTCGCATCGCACGGTGTTTCCGGTCTTCACCGCCGGTGGCGGCTTCGGCATGCGCGAGATGCAAGGCGCCGCCGATATCGTCATGGTGCCCGACCCGACAACCTTCCGCGTGCTGCCCTGGTCGCCGAAAAGCGCCTGGGTGTTGTGTGATCTCTATTTCCAGGATGGCCGCCCCGTTCCCTTCTCCAGCCGGCAGATCTATCGCGCGGCCTTGAAGAGGCTGGAGGAACGAGGACTGGAATTCGTCGCCGGCCTCGAAGTGGAATTCCATCTCTTCAAGCTTGAAGATGCACGGATGACTCCAGCCGACGCCACGCAGCCCGGCCAGCCTCCCGCGATCAGTCTTGTCTCCAAAGGCTACCAGTACCTGACGGAGCAGCGCTACGATCAGATCGAACCTATTCTTGATATCATCCGGCGCGATGTCACCGCGCTCGATCTGCCGCTGCGATCAGTTGAAATCGAGTTCGGCCCAAGCCAATGCGAATTTACATTCCAGCCGACCGTTGGATTGGAGCCAGCCGACTTGATGGTCCTGTTCCGCAGCGCGGTCAAACAAATTGCGTCGCGGCACGGCTATCACGCCACATTCATGTGCCGCCCGCAGATTCCGAACACCTTCGCATCCGGCTGGCATCTGCATCAAAGTATCCGTGACAAGGTCAGTCACGACAATCTGTTCATGCCGGCACAGCAGGGCGAGACACTCTCGCCGTTGGGACAATCCTATCTGGCGGGTCTTATAACCCACGCGCGCGCAGCTGCGGTGTTCACCACACCAACGATCAATGGCTACAAGCGCTTCCGAACCTATTCACTTGCACCCGATCGCGCCATCTGGGGCTGCGATAATCGTGGCGTCATGGTTCGGGTGCTGGGTGGCCCTGGCGATGCCGCGACGCGGCTGGAAAATCGCGCGGGCGAGCCGCTTGCCAATCCATATCTCTACATGGCATCGCAGATTTACTCAGGGCTGGATGGTGTCGATCGCAAGCTGGATCCCGGTCCATCAGCCGACACGCCTTACGAGACCGATGCTCCGCTTCTGCCGAAAAGTCTGCGCGAAGCAATTTTTGCTCTCAATGACGACCCGTTCTTCCGGACTGCGCTGGGGTCGGAATTCGTGGACTATTACGTGCATATCAAGAAAGCCGAAATCGAACGTTTCCAGGCCGAGGTGACGGACTGGGAACAGCGCGAATATTTCGACTTGTTCTGAGCCATTGCCTCGCCGGGCAACGACATAACGAGGGAACCGCAAGGAAACGGAGGTCAGGCGCAACACACTGGATGATGGAGACAGTCAATGAGTAAGACGGGTATCGGGCGGCGTCAGGCGCTGCAAACAATTGGCGCAGGCGCACTCGGCGCGATCGCATCCCCGGCCTTGGTCGGCCGTGCATTCGGGCAGTCGAACGAGCCTCTGCGCATCGGAATGATCGTCACCTATTCGGGCCCCTATGCCGATTATGGTCGGCAGATGGACAACGGAATGGCGCTATGGCTCAAGGCGAACGATCAGAAGGTTGCTGGCCGTCCGGTCACGATCATCAAGAGAGACACTGCCGGCGCGGCCCCCGATCTGGCCACCCGCTTTGCGCGCGAACTGATTACGCGTGACAAGGTCGATGCGATCATGGGCCTCGATTTCAGCCCCAACGCCATTGCGATCGCGCCCGTGCTGAATCAGGCGAAGATTCCGTGCATCGTTCTGAACGCCAGCGCATCGATCATCCCGAGCAAGTCACCTTATATCGCCCGTATTTCGTTCACCGTCGGCCAGGTCAGCGCGCCGATGGGAACATGGGCCGGCAAGCAGGGCTTGAAGAACGCGATCACCGTCGTGTCCGATTACGGACCCGGCCTCGATGCCGAAAAGGCCTTTGCCGCAACCTTCGCCAAGGAAGGTGGCAAGGTGAGCAATGCGCTGCGCGTGCCGCTCAACAATCCGGATTTCTCCGCTTATGTGCAGCGTATTCGCGACGAGAAGCCGGACACGGTGTTCTTTTTCTTCCCGTCCGGCGACCTGCCCAACAACTTCCTCAAGGCCGCCAAGGAACGCGGGCTTGCCGAAGCC
>JAEXXW010000287.1 GCA_023405565.1 Pseudomonadota bacterium | reverse complement strand
GAACAGCACCGTGAGGACGAGAAGCTTACCGGAAAGCCCGAACCGTGGGACACGGACCGGGCCGGACTGATCGTCAAAGTCGGCCATCTTGTCGCGCCAGAACGGAATCTATCGAGAACCCCAACCGAGCTTGGTTGGTAGCGGTTATATGATGCGGCGCAACCACAAGCACGTCAAACAGGACTTTAGAATGTCGTTTATATCATTTTTTTCCGCCCCGCGCGGTCGCGGATAGAACGCAGTAGTATTCCGGTAAGCAGCTCAGCGGGGCAGAATCCGCCGCCCTCATACAGATTGGCGAAAGTTAACGCCGTTAGGCCGCTTTGGAACAGCCAGTCGCATTGACGAAAGCGGCATTATTCCCTTATAAGCCGCCCAAATTCAACGTCGGCGGCCCCGCATCCATTTGCGGGCGGGTAGCCGGCGCAACCACCCGACACAACCGGCATTGTGCCGCGACCAGCGGAGAAGACCCCGTGAAACGGACCTATCAACCGAGCAAGCTCGTGCGCAAGCGCCGTCACGGCTTCCGTGCCCGCATGGCCACTGTCGGCGGCCGCAAGGTCATTGCCGCGCGCCGTGCTCGCGGTCGCAAGCGCCTGAGCGCTTAAATCCGTCGGCCGCAAGGCCGTCGAGATGGCGATGGAGCGCCTCAGGCAACGAGCGGACTTTCTGGCCGCTGCGGGTGGGATCAAGGTTCCGGCCGCCACTTTTGTCCTGCAGGCGCGCGACCGGCGAGATCGAGGGCCGGTCCGCATCGGCTTCACCGTTTCAAAAAAGGTCGGCAACGCGGTTGAACGCAACCGGGTTCGCCGACGCCTGCGCGAGGTCGTGCGGCTGAAATCCGGGGATGCGTTGCATCCCGGCCATGATTATGTGCTCGTCGGGCGACGGGCTGCGTTATCTGCGGATTTTTCCGCATTGATTGAGGATTACCAGCGCGCCATTGCGCGTATCCATGCAAAGCGCCACCCCAGACGGGATGCGCCACATAATCCCTGAAGCTGCGAGCCGGAGTTCATGATTAACGACCAAAAGAACATGCTGCTCGCGATCGGGCTCTCAGTGCTCGTGATCATCGGCTGGCAGTACTTCGTCGGCATGCCGCAACTGGAAAAGCAGCGTCAGCAGCAGGCCCAGCAGCAACAGACGCAACAGCAGCCGTCACAGGCCGCGCCCGGGACGGTGCCGCAGCCGGGCCAACAATCCGGTACCACACCGCAGGTCCCCGGCCAGGCCACGCCTGCAGGCGGCAGCCTGACCCGCGAAGCTGCCCTCGCTGCATCCCCGCGCGTCGCCATCGACACCGCCACGATCAAGGGCTCGGTTTCGCTGAAGGGCGGCCGCATCGACGATATCGCGCTCGTCAAGTATCGCGAGACGGTCGATCCTAATTCGCCACCCATCGTGCTGCTCGCTCCGTCCGGCAGCCCGCACCCGTTCTACGCCCAGTTCGGCTGGACCAATGCCGCCGGGGCGAAGGCCAAACTGCCTGATGACAATACGGTCTGGACGCAGGAAGGCAGTGGCGCACTCTCGGTCGGCAAGCCGATCACACTGACCTTCAACAACGGCGAAGGTCTCGAATTCCGCCGCACCATCGCCGTCGACGAAAACTATCTGTTCACCCTTGAGGACACCGTCGTTAATCGTGGCGGCGAACCCACCACGCTCTATCCTTACGCGCTGATCTCGCGCCATGGCCGGCCGGAGATTCTCGGCTATTACATCCTGCATGAAGGCTTGATCGGCGTTCTGGGCGACAAGGGCCCGCAGGAAGTCTCCTACAGCAAGATCGAATCCGAGAAGCAGATCAATTTCAGCAATATCGTCAACGGCTGGCTCGGCATCACCGACAAATACTGGGCTGCAACGCTGCTGCCGGAGACCAACGCCAAGCTCAACGCCAATTTCTCGGCGCGCGATCTCAACAACCGCAAGGTCTACCAGACCGACTATCTGCTCGACCCGGTCACCATCGCGGCCGGCGGCACGGGTGCGGCGAAGGCACGGCTGTTTGCCGGCGCCAAGGAAGTGTCGCTGATCGACCATTACGACACCGCGCTGAAGCTCAACCGCTTCGAACTCCTGATCGACTGGGGATGGTTCTACTTCATCACCAAGCCGATGTTCTGGATGCTGGACTTCTTCTTCAAGCTGTTCGGCAATTTCGGTATCGCGATCCTGATCGTCACCGTGATCATCAAGATCGTGTTCTTCCCACTCGCCAACAAATCCTACGCCTCGATGGCGAAGATGAAGGCGGTGCAGCCGCAGATGATGCAACTGCGCGAGCGCTATGCTGACGACAAGGTCAAGCAGCAGCAGGCGCTGATGGAGCTGTACAAGCAGGAGAAGATCAATCCGCTCGCCGGCTGCCTGCCGATCCTCGTGCAGATTCCGGTCTTCTTCGCGCTCTACAAGGTGCTGTTTATCACCATCGAAATGCGGCACGCGCCGTTCTTCGGCTGGATTCACGACCTTGCCGCGCCCGATCCCACAACGATCTTCAACTTGTTCGGCTTGATCCCCTGGAACCCGGCGACCGTGCCGCTGATCGGTCCGCACCTGATGCTCGGCATCTGGCCCATCATCATGGGCATCACGATGTGGTTCCAGATGAAGCTCAACCCGGCTCCGCCGGATCCGACCCAGAAGATGATCTTCGACTGGATGCCGCTGATCTTCACCTTCATGCT
>JAEXXW010000255.1 GCA_023405565.1 Pseudomonadota bacterium | reverse complement strand
CCGGCGATTTCGCGCCAGCCGGCGGCGGCATATGCTTGCCGATGGTCTTGAAGAGTTGCCCGATGAATCCTTCGGGTGTCCAGTTCGCGAGACCAATCTTGCCGCCACGTCTGCATACACGAACCATTTCGCTTGCGGCGCGTGCATGATCGGGCGTGAACATCACACCAAAGGTCGAGACCACGACGTCGAAACTGTCATTCGCAAATGGCAGAGCTTCGGCGTCAGCCTCATGAAACTCGATGGGGAGACGGTCGGCTTTGGCGCGCTCGCGTCCGCGTTCGAGCAATGCGGGAACATAGTCGGTCGAAACCACATTGCACCAGCGACGTGCGGCAGCCAGCGAGACATTGCCGTTGCCGGCGGCGACGTCGAGCACCGATTGCCCTGCGCGAAGATCAAGCGCCTCACAGAGTTCCTCGCCGACGATCTGCAGCGTTGTGCCGACGATCGCGTAGTCGCCGGAGGTCCAGGCGGCCTGCTGACGGGTTTTGAGTGCGGCCAGATCGAGGGCTGGCGCGGGTTGGGCTGAGAGTGTGGCTTGTGTCATCGTCTTCTCCCTTTGCTGATTGTTTGAGATGGTCCCCGCGCGGATCACCGGCGGGCGTCCGACTTGCTGAAAAAGGCGTAATCGGCGGTGTACGGCACGTTGAGGAAAGCGCCGGCCTCGCTGCAGGTGCCGGTGGCGTTGCCGCCCTTCGTATTGATGCGCTGGATGGTGGTGACATCCGAAAGCCGGCCAGCACCGCGATGTGCCGACGCATCAAGCTTGAGCAGCGGAATGTCGGACGGATCGGCTCCGGGGGCGCGCGTCGCAACCTTGCCGGTGACGCCGCTGCCGTCGATCAATTCCCAATGGGGTCCGGTATAGTGGCGGCCGACCGTCTTGCCGGCAATGAACAATGTCGCGATTGGTTCACGGAACTACCAGGCGAGTGTGCCGGCGGCCGGATCGGCCCGGCATTCATAGATTTGTGATCCGACGGCCTGGACAACGGCGACAAGCTTTTCGCCCGGTGTAGCGATGGTGTCCGGCAGCTCGGCCGTTGCTGCGGGGAGTGGCGACAGTAAAAGACATGCTAGAATGAAGCGTGTTTGCATGATTGCCTCCTGTTCGGCGATCGTCGTTGCTGTGCTGGCGGTGACTTGCGCCTCGGCTCTTGCGAGCCATCGATGAGTGGCGTGTAGCCGGTCCCTGTGGAGGCCGGCGTGGTAGGTAGCGTGGAAATGTCCGTGGAATTTGACGATCCGGGCGCTTCCGGCTCTCAAGCGCTCGCCATCCGGATGCTCGGGCCGCTGACGATCGGCCGCGAGACGGCTGTCCGTAAGCTCCCCGCATCGCGAAAGATGCGCGCCTTGTTTGCGTATCTCGTGCTTGCGCCGCACGCTGTGACGCGGAGCCACTTGTGCGAATTGCTGTGGGATGTCCCGAACGATCCAAGAGGAGAGCTTCGCTGGTGTCTCAGCAAGATCCGCAGCGTTATTGACGAGCCCGGGCGGCAGAGGGTCGCAACCAGTGGCGATACGGTGCGGATCGACGTGTCGGATTGCCATGTCGATACGGCGGAAATCGCAAAGGCGATTCAAAACGGACTTGAAACGCTCTCCCCAGACGGGCTCCGGACGTTGCTCGCGCTTTTCAAAGGTGACTTCCTCGACGATGTCGAGCTGGATCGCAGTCCTGAATTCAACACCTGGCTGGTGGCGCAGCGCCGCCGTTTCCGTGCCTGCCACACGGCGCTGCTGGAACGACTCGTGAGAGGCTCACCTGATGATGAGGCCTTCGGATATATCGACCGTTGGCTCGAACTCGCTCCGTTCGATCAGCGTGCGCACGAAAGTCTGTTGACGTTGCTGGCCCGGCGCGGCCGGTTGCGGGACGGCGAGGAGCATCTCGCAGCCACCGGGCAGTTGTTTGAGGCTGAGGGACTCGACGTTGCGCCCATTCGTGCGCTCTGGCAGGCCGTGCGGTCGCAAGCAGAGGCCGCGTCCCGCGAACCAAAGCTATCCATCTCAGCTGATGTCGCAATTGTCGATACCGATAGCGGCAAGGACAGCATGATCCCTGCCGGAGCGCGGAGGGCATCAATCGCGGTGATGCCTTTTGTCGACAGAAGTGTTGTGATCGCTGTCGGTGGTGGTGCGGCGGATGGACTTGCCTATGACGTGATCACTCGTCTGGCCAAATTGCGCAACCTGTTTGTGATTGCACAAGGCACGGTGTTCGCCTTGCATGAGCGGCGTGTGAGTCCTGAAGAGGCCGGACGCATGCTGAATGTCGATTATATCGTCAGCGGTTCGGTTCTTCTCACGGGGGATCGCATCGCCGTGACCACTGACCTTGTGGAGACGCGCTCTGCTCGCGTTGTATGGGCCGAAGCCTTCAATCAGAAACGTGGTGACGCGTTTGAGGTGCTGGATGAGATCGGCAATCGGATCGTGGCCTCGATCGCCAGCGAGATCGAGACCATCGAACGCAATCGCGCGATCCTGCGTCCGCCGAACTCGCTGGATGCTTGGGAGGCACATCACCGTGGGCTCTGGCACATGTACCGGTTCAGCAGAGTCGATAACGAGCGCGCCCAGCATTTCTTCGAGACCGCAATACGCCTCGATCCGACCTTTGCACGCGCTTATGCCGGACTGTCCTTCACGCATTTCCAGAATGCATTCCAGGGCTGGGCGAAGCGTGCCCATGAAATCGATCGTGCCTTCGACATGGCCGGACAAAGTCTGATGGCGGACGATCGCGATCCGGCGGCGCATTGGGCGATGGGACGCGCGCTTTGGCTGCGCGGGCAGCACGATCAGTCGATCGACGAACTGATGCAGGCTATCGATCTCAGCCCGAATTTCGCGCTCGGTCACTACACGCTATCGTTCATTCACTCGCAGGCCGGGGACGCCGAGGCTGCGATCCGGGCTTCGGATCACTCGCGCCACTTAAGTCCGTTCGATCCGCTGCTGTTCGGGATGCTCGGTGCGCGTGCCATGGCTTTAGTCCGACTCAAGCGGTTCGACGAAGCCGCCGAATGGGGCGTGAGGGCCGCGGCACGGCCGAATGCGCATGCCCATATTCTTGCGATTGCGGCATACTCCTTGACGCTGGCCGGCAGGATCGAGGAAGGCCGAGCCTATATGGCCAGGATTCACAAGACGATCCCGCATTATAGCGTGAAGAACTTCTTGACCGCGATGCAATTCGGCGAAGAAGGGGCAGCCCTGTTCCGAAACGCCGCAAAGCGTCTCGGAACAGGCTGAATGTGCTGAGCACAGTTCTGCGGATCAATATTTCGCGCTGATCGGCAGATCCTCCGCCGGGAACAGCGAGATCACCTTGCAGCCCTTGTCGGTGACGACGACTTCTTCTTCGATACGCGCGCCGGAATAACCGTCGGTCGCCGGGCAATAGGTCTCGATGGCGAACACCATGCCCTCCTTGATCTCGGTGGGATGATCCATCGAGACCACCCGCGAAATGATCGGCCGCTCGTGCAGGGCAAGGCCAAGGCCGTGCGCGAATTGAAGCCCGAATGCACTCATCTCGTCGGGGAAACCGAATTCGTCGGCCGTCGGGAAGGCTTCGGCGATGTGCGCGGTCGAGGCGCCGGGCTTGATCCGCGCCATTGCATTATCGAGCCATTCGCGTGCCTTCTTATAGGCGTCGCGCTGTGAGTCGGTTGCGCGCACCACATTGAAGGTGCGGTAATAGCAGGTGCGATAGCCCATGAAGCTTTGCAGGATATCGAAGAAGGCCTGATCGCCGGGGCGGATCAGGCGGTCTGTGAAATTATGCGGATGCGGATTGCAACGCTCGCCGGAAATCGCATTCACGGCTTCGACATCGTCAGAACCATGCGTATAGAGAAACTTGTTCACTTCGGCGACGATGTCATTCTCGCGCACGCCGGGCCGCAGCTTTTCGTTGATCAGGTCATAGGCGCCATCCACCATCGCGGCCGCGCGGTTGAGTAGCGCGATCTCATCGATCGATTTGATCTCGCGTGCTTCCAACATCACTTGCTGGCCATCCTGCACTTTCAGCCCGGCCTTTTCGAGTTCGAACATCATCGGCGGTTCGATGATATCGACGCCGAGCGGCATGTCGGCAACGCCTGCTTCGCGCAACAAGGCTGCGATCTCCTCAGCATGACGCTTCATCAGGCCGAAATCCGGGTGCACCGTGCCGCGCAAGCCGACGAGACCAGCCTTGCAATTCTCCGGCTTAAGCCATGGTGAGTAGAGCTTGTGATGCACAGCGGCCGAGCCAAAATCCCAGAGGATCGGATCGGCGCTGCCGCGTGTCAGCAAGGCCCAGCGCGAGAGCTTGTCACGCTCCCACTCGCCGATCTTGGTCGACGTGATGTAACGGATGTTGTTGACGTCGAAGACCAGCAGCGCGCCGAGTTCAGAATTCTCCAGCGCCATGCGTGCACGCGACAGCCGGTAATTATGCAGGCGGCGGTAATCCACCCGCTCCTCGAAATCCACCCCCATGATCCCGAGCGAAGGCAGCGCACGCCCCCAATTATGCCGCGGGTTGATGTCTTCGGCGCTGATCGTGCGGACAGTCTGGTCCATGGGTTCCTCAAGTCTTATTTGGATTGGCGCGCAGGCGCATACGATGCGCCAATCCTACATGCCTGAGCCCATAAAGGGGAGCCGGAAAAATGGACCCTAGTCCGCGCCTGTTTCCGGGATGACTTTCACCACGTCGCGCAAAGCCATGCGGAGCTTTTGTGCTGCCGGTGGGCCGACCGCGAGCTCAAATTCCTTCTGCGCTTTTCGCCATGCGGCAAGAGCCTCTTTCGTACGGTCGCGGCCGGCCGCGGTGAGATTGATCACGCGCTTTCGTCCGTCTTCGGCGGCTTCCATCTTCACGAGGCCATCGCGCTCGAGGGGGCGGACGGCACGGCTGGTGGTTGTGCGGTCCATCGCCATCGCCTCGGCGATCTCGTTGATCGACATCGGTCCAAGCCGCGCGAGCTTGGCCAATATCGAATATTGCGACGTCTTGAGCCCGAGCGGTGCCAGATGTGCGTCATAAAACTGGCTGACGCGCCGTGCGGCCTGGCGGACCGCAAGGCAGTTACAGGCGGTTGGTTCAAGCGCCGGCGCGTTGTCCGTCTTGTTCTGCATGGCTCGCATTCCAAACACGTGTATATGCACATTGTCAATATGTGCATATACACGCGGATCGTCGCCCGTTCAATGGAGAGCCCGATGGACCCGCGCACCCGTGCCCTGCTGGAAGCCCCGATCGGCCGAACGATCCTGTGGCTCGCCATGCCCAATCTGGTGGTGATGGTCATTCAGGCGGCGATCGGCTTGGTCGAAACCTACTTTATCGCCAAGCTCGGGACGGATGCCCTTGCGGGCCTTGCGATCGTGTTTCCGGTGCAGATGCTGTTCGTCATGATCACTGCCGGCGCGATGGGCGGCGGCATTCTTTCGGCGGTTGCGCGTGCGCTGGGTTCCGGTCGCGATGGGGATGCGAATACGCTGGTCTGGCAATCGGTCTGGATATCGCTTGTGCTCGGCATCGTTACGACGATCGTGATCATCGCCATTGGTCCAGGACTTTATGCGGCGATGGGTGGCCAGGGCGGTTCGTTGTCGGCGGCGTTGATCTATTCGAATGTGGTGTTCGCGGGTGCCATTCCGCTTTGGCTCTACAATTCGCTGGCAGCGGTGATCCGCGGTACTGGCAACATGTTTGTGCCGGCTGCTGTCACGGCTATCGGTGCGGCCATTCTGATTCCGCTTTCGCCTGTATTGATCTTTGGTGCGGGGCCGCTGCCCGGTTTCGGCATCGCCGGTGGTGCAGGTGCAGTGGCCGCTTTCTACATCGTCGGTAGTGCTGTGTTCGCTTACTATCTCTGGTCGGGCCGCGGCGTGTTGCGACCGTCACTCAGGCCGCAAAGGTTTCGCTGGTCGCTCGCGAGTGGCATTCTCAGGATCGGTGCGCTGTCATCGATCGTCAGCGTCTCGACCAATCTTGCGATCGCAACAGCAACGGCGCTCGTCGGCTTCTATGGCCCGGCGGCCGTTGCCGGTTATGGTACCGCCGTCCGTCTGGAATACCTCTTGGTCCCACTTGTCTTTGGTCTGGGCGCGCCGGTTGCAAGCATGGTCGGCACCAATGTCGGCGCGGGCCAGAACAGGCGTGCATTGCGCATTGCCTGGACC
>JAEXXW010000131.1 GCA_023405565.1 Pseudomonadota bacterium | reverse complement strand
CCGGATCATCCGTTGATTTTGGGGTAAGGTCCGTCGGTCGTTTTCTACCGCGACTGCGCCCCCCTACTCATCGTTATCTCTTGTGCATCACAAATCAGCACAAGGGGCTAAAATCAGTGTCTAAAAGACTCCTTTCCGCCAAAGACGCTCGCGCAATGTTGGGCGACATCTGCTCTATGACGTTGTGGCGGTGGTTGAACGATGAAGGTCTCAACTTTCCGAAGCCGACCATGATCCGGCGTCGGCGCTATTGGAGCGTCGGTGAGATCGAGGCGTTCCGCGATCGCATGATGAGCGCTGGAATCAGCAAGCGCGCAGCGTAAGGCGGCGGTAATGAGCAAACTCGACAATACCCAAGACCCCGCCGAACTCGCCACCGAACTCGCTAAGGCTCTCGACGAAGTGGAGGCGACGGGAGAGATTACCCTAAGCATTACCGACTCCAAGCTCGCGGCTGTGGCGCTGCGGCACTATGCAGATTGGCTCGAAGCCAACACCTGATCGCCGTTCGGCGGTCCTTCCCTCAACAAAACCTCAACACCGACACGCGGTCCTGCCGCGTGACCGGTGGCTGTCCTATGCAAGAGGAAATTGGCCAAGGGCGATTCAAACACGCTCCTAAACTTCACCAAGCTCGCCTAGCGTTATCTCAACTGAGCTCAAAACCTGCATGGAGCACCAAAATGCGGATGGAATTGAACGGCAAGACCTACGTCGATCAGAAGTCTTGCGCCGGGATTATCTGTCGGACCGAGAAGTGTCTGGCTGCATGGCGCACGCGCGGCTACGGCCCGGCTTACTACCGAATTGGAGGCAGGGTCATGTACTGCCTTGACGACATTGTTGCGTTCATCAACGGCACGAAAGTCGTGGCCGCATAACCTTGGAAAAGCAAAACCCGCCGTTGGCGCGGCGGGTGATGCAGAAATGAAAGTCTATCTGATGTATAGTAATCATAGCGAAGCACGCGATGCGTGGCAAGGTTTTCGTAACAGCGGCGGTATTCGCGCCTGCTACATCGAACGCGGATCACTGTTTGAAAGTCGCATCCGATTCTATCATCGCGAAGGGAGCTTCTACGAATTGAGCGTGCGCGATGTGCGCTTCTATCTCGACCTCATGTTTAGAGGAGGCTCGGCACGTAGCCGCTTAATCCGCCTCTATAAGCACGCACGCCGCGCGGATTGCTTGGTCACGCATTATGCGTGACGTGGGACTTTTCGAGCGCGACGCTCTGGCGATGTACGGCAATGGCTACTCGCTGTTGCCTATCGGCGCAGGCACGAAATCCCCCGGCATCTATCGCGGTCTCAGTGCCGACGGCACCAACGGACCTTGGTTCGGTTTGAGCGATTGGCAGAGCTTCTGCATCGAGCGCGCATCCGAGGCGAAAACCGCGTCGTGGGGCAGGATGGCTGACCGTTTGGGCGGCGGCATAGGGCTAGCCTGCGGTTTCGGCGGTGTCGTCGCAGTTGATATCGACGACGACGCGCTGATCGAGCCGCTGATCGCCGTGTCGCCGCCCATCCTGGTCGCGAAGAAGGGGCGCAAGGGACTCACGATCTTCTATCGATCCGCCGAGCCGCTGCCCTCGAAATCCTACCGCACCGCAGAGAAGCGCGGCCTTCTCGATTTTCTGAGTGGCGGGAAGCAGACCGTGCTCCCGCCGTCGATTCATCCCAACACTGGCCGTCCTTATGAATGGGCCACCGCCCGGACGTTACTCGACACGCCCCTTGCAGAGCTTGTTAAGATCACGGGCGCGCATGTCGCCGCGATGGAAAACGTCCTGCGCTCATTCGGCTGGGACGAACCCACTCCGCGCCAGCCGCGTGGCGGCGCTGTAGAGCGGCATGCGCGGTCGCAGGGTGTGGCTTCGGGTGACAATGCATTCGACATCTCCGTACGCACTGCGCGTCCGCAGTGGCTCCCGCTGCTTCTCCTGGAGGACTTGGAGCGGCAGAGCGATTGCTGGCGCTCGGTTGCGTCGTTCCGCCTGTCCGGCTCTCCTGACAAGCGCGGCAGGCGGGGACTGAACCTCGCGATCTATGATAGCGGGGCGATTGTCGATTATGGCACGGGCCAAGGCTACAACGACGCGGGCTTGGTCGAAGCCTGCCTCGGATTGCCCAACATCGCCGCCGCATACGATTGGCTCCGCGAACAGATCGGCTGGACCGATGCGCACGATCCGGTGCCGGTGGTGCGGGCGACGTACGATGACAATCGCGTCAGTCTTGAAGATGCCGCCGCGCGTCTACAGACGATTACCGGTACTGAGTTTGATGCCGCCATTGTCACCGGCATCGGTGTCCGGAATCAGGTTGCACTCAAACCGCCACTGATCCTGCCGGGTCATCCGATCACGGTGGTGCGGTCGGAGGCTGGCGTTGGGAAAACCGATGCCGCAATCAAAGGGAATGCGGAACAGGCGAAACGTGGCCGTCATCCCATCTATGCGGTTTCGCGTCACGATCTTGCGGATCAAATTGCAGCGGATTACGTTGCTCATGGTGTTAAGGCTGAGGTCTATCGCGGTTATAAACGCCGCGATCCTCTCGCGCCTGACCAGACCATGTGCCGCAACCTCCCGGCCTATAACGTCGCGCGCGATCTTGGCGTAGGCATCCGCGAGGCCGTTTGCGAGCGTCGCGTTGATAACGAAACTGTCCGATGCCCGTTTGCCAGCGTGTGCGGCATGGAGCGCCAACGCGAGGCGCGTCCCCAAGTATGGGTTATCCCGGCGGCGTTGTTATACACGAAGCGTCCGGATTTTATCTTTCTCCCTGACTCCGTCACGATTGACGAGTCGTTTATTGATGGCGCACTCGGCGAAGCGGTGCAGATTGATGTTCCTGCGCTACTCGAATCCAAAATCGAGGGCTGTAGCGACATCGAACACGACGCAGTGACGGACTACAGGGCAAGGCTGGCCGCTGCGATCAGGTTGTCCGGTGACGGTCCGTTATCCCATGCCGCGCTGATCGAGTCGGGGATCGATGCCGAAAGCGCTCATTGGATGGAATGGCTCGAACAGCGCCGGATCACGGCCTCGGTTTTGCGCCCCAACATGCGGGAGGGCGAACTTAAGACCGCTGCGAAACGCCACGCGGCTGCAAACAAGCTGGCGCGTGCCGCCGGCGCTCTCTGGTGTGAGATTGCGATCTTTCTTGAGGAATGGAAGATCGAACCCACCATCGGCGACCGCTCACTGTCGGGGCGGATCACGGTGGATGGAGACAAGATTTCTGTAAGGCCGCTGCGGACGGTGCACCCGTCATGGAGTGATGCACCGGTGCTGGTTCTCGATGCCACCGCGCCCCCGGCCTCGCTGTTGCGGATTGCGTTCGATGGCTTTGACGACGCGGGTTTGTTGTGCACCGTGACCGAACAGCCGGATGTTGCTGCTAAGTGGCCAGAACACGTCCGGGTTCGGCAGATCATGGGCGCTCCGGTCAGTAAGGGAAAGCTCGGGTTATGGGATGCTCCTAAGCCGCGAAACGTGCGAGACGTTGTCCGGTTCATCCGCCTCCGAGCAGCGGTGGCCGCGCCAGGTCGGATAGGTATAATCACCTACAAAGATTTGCTTGAGAAAATCGAAGGACAGCTTCCGGCCAATGTGATTGTTCGGCATTTCGGCGCTCTCGCGGGTATGAACGATATGCAAAAAGTTGCGGGGCTGATCGTGATTGGTCGCCCTGCCCCTAAAAGGTCAGACGTTGAGGCCACCGCGTCCGTTTTCGCAGGACGGCCCGTCTCCGGTGGTGAGGGGCATTTCTTCGATCAACATCCGGGCGGCATCCAGCTTGCTGATGGTTCTGTCATTGCGGTCTCTGTGGACTGCCATCCTGAGCCGATTCCGGAGGCGCTACGCTGGCGGATCACCGTAGGCGAGTTGTTGCAGGCTGTTGGGCGTCTGCGGCCTCACAGGCGCTCCGAACCGTGCTGGCTTGATCTTGTTTGTAACGTGCCCTTGCCGATCCCGGTTCATGAAGTCGCACGGTGGGGTGATGTGGCTCCGGGGGCGGAAGCCGATATGGCCGCTGCCGGTGTGGTCCTTACGAATCGTCGTGATGTGGCGTCCGCTTTTCGTAGTCTTTCAGAACGGCAGGGGCGGACTATTTCGGGCGAGGTTGGGTACGATTGTCTTTTCTTACAACAAGAGACAATCGTACCCAACCTCCCGGTTAGGAAGTTCACCTATCGAAAGGAAGGACCGGGCCAGAAACCGAACAACGGCTACTATCTCCCCAATATCCTGCCCGGTGGCCCGGCAGTCTTGCGTGCTTGGCTGGAAGAACGGCTCGGGGCGCTGGCGAGCCTTGACGTGGAACGGAAGGGCTTCGACCGGGAGACTTAAGATTCTTGCCCATGACCGTTCAAAAGCACAGTGCGCGCATCGAACGAAAGCAAGCGGAAGTTCGTACGTTCGCTGCACAGCGCCGCATCTTGATCGCCTTACCATCCAACTAGGAAAAGCATTGCATGACCATTCGAGTAGCCCTTGCCGTCGTCGCTATGACTGTTGGTGTCGTTGAAATTGCTTCTGCGGCACGGCTGGAACGCGGCCAGACCGGGTTTCTGAAATCGACCGCACTAGCCTGCCCGACACATGCCAGCGCGCAGGCTGTGCTGAAGATCGCGGCTACTGACTTTGAAGCCGCGCTTGCCCGAAGCGCAGGAGAAGGATGCAGGTCGTTCGACAAAGGGACGGAAGTCTTCGTCGTCGAAGTCCCGAACGCGGTCCTGGCCTGCGTGCGCCCGAAGGGCGAGAAGTCTTGTGTGTGGACTGCGCAAGAGCGCGTTCACACAATCGACTAAGAGGCCCCACGCCCGCAGTCGGATCGCAACACACTCCAGAGCCCTTCTCGATATGGATACGGCAGATCGAATGAAGTTCGCGGACGAACGTTCACCGGTGTGGTCAGTTGCAGCGTTCTTTGACGATCTCGAACGTCATTGCGGGCAAGTTAAAGAACAATGTTGCTGATTTTATCGATTCTATGCTGGAGGTAGTTAGGCGCATCTCTGCGCGGATAATCGTTGCTACCTCTCACATAGAGTCATTCCATTTACTTCGTTGAGATAAGAACTATCTCACGACGTAGGTGATGCTGCCGATCTCGCCCTCTCCAGTCGCTTTGTGCATATTTACATCGCTGACTTGAAGAACGTTGACTTTGAAATCCAAACTAGTGTCGCCCTTTTCGATCACCTTAAACGCGATTGGCACCGTTATCTTTTCGGGTGCAACATTGTCCGGCATCGGAAAGTAATAAACTCCATCTGTTAGGGGCACCCTGACATTCGCGACGCGTTCGATATCGTCGATTTTAATTTGAGCGCGGCTTAAGGTGGGCTCATGATGGAGTTTGCTGGCCAACGCCAGAGGCAGATTGAAATCAAGCGCGGTGTTACGTGTTCGGCTTCCCGTTACTTCTATGACGAAGTTAGCTTGTCCGCCGGAAGCGCCTTTGTAGATATCAAATTCGGTCCCAACGAACTCATTCTTGAGTAGGTCAATAATGTTGATGTTCTTCCAGACTAAATCGTTGCTATTGCGGACGGCTGTTTCCAAGCTGGTGAACGTCAGGTTGGTGTCGCCGCCGGCATCTGTCCATTTGGCAAGCAAGCAATAGTGACCGGGCTTAGGAACAGTGCTCCACGGAAATTTGTAAACCACCTCATTCCGAGGGGGCATGGTGATGTTGGCATCCGTGAGGCGAATCCAATTACTTCCCAAATTTGGGTTTGGGGTTGCAGGGGTAACAAACAGGGAAAGTGTGCCAATGCCCTGCGTTTTGCCAGTATTTAGGACCTTTACGTAGATGTAGTTGGGCTGCCCATACTCAGGGTTTTGATGTTCATGTTGATGCTGAATCCCATCATCCTGATTCCTAACCCAAATGAAGGGAGAGGCAGACATCGCTTGACCTGCAGTCTTTGGATCAGGCTCAGCGCCTGAATCGCTCCAAGTATCTTTCATCCAAATAAAAGAGCCTGCAGGCCGGGATGCTTCGAGCATATTATATGCCGCTAAGGCTGCAATGCGCGGGGTCACAACTCCGTTTCTAGAATCGGTTACGGCAACTCCGCTTTGTTTGATAATGGACTCGATTTCGTCCACTCCGACATAAAATTTGCTACGAAGCGCGGCAATGGCTCCGGCCACCGCCGGTGCGGCCATCGATGTTCCTCCCATCGAACTATATGATGTACCAGGCACGGACGAGAGCACGGGATTGCCAGGGGCAAGGATATCTAGAAACGACGCTGAGTTAGAAAACATCTGAACGGTGTTTGGCGTATTCGAATTGTTTGTTGCGCCGACCGAGTAGGCCGCCTTCACGCAAGCAGGCCACGAAATAGCATTAGTGCAACCGGTGCCGTTGCATGAGTTGTTTCCGGAGGACACTACCACGGCAACACCTCTGTCACGTAGTTCTTGCATCCTAGCGCCCGCCCCGGCGCTGGCGCATTCTGATGTGAATGCACCGCCTCCGAGGCTCAAGTTAACCGCACTTATGGAAGTGCCGGGGAGAAGATTGTCTCGAATGTGCACGAGCGCCCGTTCGATATCGCTGTCGTACGCTCGAATGCAAGGTGGAGCTCCGGGGCTGCAATTGGTAGCCCCATTGAAACGCGAAAACACGTTGATTGCGACGATGTTGGAGCCGGGCGCAAGACCTCGCATGTTTGCATTGTTTCCTGCAGCAATTCCGGCCACGTGCGTTCCGTGATCACAAA
Organism: Pseudomonadota bacterium; assembly: GCA_023405565.1. Lineage (GTDB taxonomy): Bacteria > Pseudomonadota > Alphaproteobacteria > Rhizobiales > Xanthobacteraceae > Pseudorhodoplanes. The sequence goes on along the minus strand of JAEXXW010000131.1, from coordinate 4,416 downwards.
GGCCCGCACATGGAGCTGCAGCCCCGGGGCCGATCTGCGTTGGCGTGCCATTCGGGCAAGTAGAAGTGGCTCCCCCGGTGGTAGTGCTCGAAAAGCAGGCTTCGGCGGTCACTCTCGCGCCGAAGAATGGATGGTTGCGGTCAACGCCGGAGTCGATGATTGCGACTGCCGTCCCAACTCCGGTAGCGTTGTTCGCATGCATCGTGACGCCGCCGACAGCGGGCGTAAGCGTCGTTAGAAAAGGTTCGTTGAGTTTGTCTATTTCGACCGAGCTAATGCTGCCCAATTGGTTCAACTGAGCGAATTCGCTGCTCGTTACTTCGAGTACTACTCGGTTTGTCCCGACAATCGGCTGTATGTTCGGAATGCCAATTTGTGCCAGCCTTGCCACAACAGCTTCCACCGAGCGGGCTGTTGCATTCCTCAGTCCAAGTGTATTTGTCAAGTTAGGATCGACAGTGACCTCTGCAATGATCCGTACCCGACCGTTTGGCGGAATGTTTTGAAGCTCCGCTTGAACTAGATTTTCGCCGGAGATCTGTTGGGCGCTAATTTTTCCAGAAGGCCAAAAAGTAAGCAGAAAAATTGCAACGTAAAAAGCAAATTTCGAAGTCATTTTTCAACCCCTCAATTCGCATATGGCGAGCGTGCGGACTGTAATGCAATTCAGGGTCGCATTCAAGTTTTGTGTGCCGCCCGCGCCGAATCTGCCGAACCAAGCGGGCTACGAGTTGTGTAAGGAAGGCGCTGCGCTTGCAACAAGCGCGCCGATCCGCTGCAAGGGAACGTATGGAGGGGTGTTGTTGGACGAGGCAATGCACGACGCAAATTGCTGCAATACCTGACTCAAGCAACGCATAGTACGCTGCGCAGTTCTTTTCGCATCTGACGCGAGTTCCGGACATCTTGCAAACTTGCGACACTTTGGGTCCTTTCCGGGCGGTCCCCCCTGCGGGTGACGCGCGACCGCCGGACTCCGGTAGATGCAAAAAAACAAAAGGTACTTTTTGTTGTCGGAACGTCGCTTGGTTGCGAGGCCGAGTTATGCAAACGGGTGACTCCTTTGGGCTCACGTTCGGTAGCTCTTTATTTGATCTTGGGGCGATTCAACAGCTCGCAGGTTTCCACCGATGCCGGCCACCGTTCCGCTATATCCGCCCGACTTCCGCACTGCGCTAATTGGACCGTCCGGCCGGAAGCGCCGCAAGAACCCGCGCACCGTAACGATGCCTACTCACGGCGTCGGTCCGCATGTGAAGCTCGTCTTCGCCGAGATGTCACGCCAGCGCGTCACCTACGATGCCCTGGAAGAGCGCAGCGGCGTTAGAAGAGCAACCGTCAAGGCGTGGCGTCGAAAAAACCGCCCCGGCCTTGAAAGCCTCGAAGCTGCGCTGGCAACGCTCGGGTTCGGATTTGTCCCCGTCGCTGCGCTCGAAGCGTTGCCTTCCCCCGAACTTGCTGGCGAACTCACGGCTCTCGCGCTCAAGCTGCGAATGAACATCCCGCAGACCTGGACCGCGCTGATCGACATCGGCGTCGAGCAGAAACTTCTCCGCATGCGCGCCGACGAACGCGCCAATGCGCTGGCCGACCACGACGCCCGCATGGCAGGCCACGCCAACGATAACCAAAAGCGTCGCCGGTCTCGGACTGCGAACTAAAGGCTACCGGATCAGGCTCGAAGCAAAGTCTAAAGTAGTCTCTGATCGGCACCGTTAGTTGATGCCGGAAACAGCAACTAACGTCATTCAACCTCCTCAACTTGCTGGCGTGACGTTCACTCTCTTCCGTCACGCCAGCGCCTTTGCTTAGGTTTAGCATGGCCCAAAAATTTCTCAGCCGTAGTGACGCGGCGCGCGAAAGCCGACGTTGCCGCAAGACTCTGCGCGCATACGCCCAACGTGGTGAAGGCCCCCAGCACGTAGTTCTAGCTGGACGCGCGCTCTATCCCGAAAATGAACTTCGGGAATGGATCGCTCAACACGGGTTCGGGGGTGCACGATGAGCCGCGCCGACGAACTTCTTGCCGACTTCATAGCTGCATCTGGCGACCTCGCTGCATCGCGCCGGGCGCTCGTTGATGAACAGCTCAAAGCTCAGCACGGGATGCCGCATAGCACCATGTTCGCTGCGTCGCGCGAGCACGTTGCGTTCCATCGTTGGCTTGGCATCGGTGAAGCCCTTGCGGTCGTCGCGCCCAAGCCCAGCCCGAAAGCACCGCGCGTCACGCCACCGTTTTCTAAACCGGCCCACCCGATCGCACCGAGCGCGAGCAATAAGCGTTTCGATCTTATCGGCCATCTGAATGATCTCGTCGAGATTGGTGAATCCAATGTGCGCTCGCAGCTCGCGGCATTGGCCGCCCGCAATAAGTCAAAAGGCTGAACAAAAATGAACATCCTGACTCACCTCTTTGGTAAAAAGAAAGCCACTGCCGCTGCTATCTCCGCAGAAATCGAGCGCACCACCGCAGAGCTTGCGACCATTCAAGATCAGTTGTCGCACGTTATGGACGGGTTGGCTGTTATGGATGATGAGCAGCATCAGGCAGCCGAAGCCAAGAATGCCGCCTTCAGGCGCGCAATTGATCGCCTCGACGCGCGCCTGGTTGCTCTGCATGTGGAGCACGCCGCTGCACTCGCGACCGAAGCAGAGGCCGAGAAACAGGCAGAGGCGGCACGATTCCGAGCGCGCACTGAAGCCGCGCGAAATGCGGTTGAGATTGAGGGGGCGGACCTTCTCGAAAAATATGACAACCTCGCGCGGCAGATGGCGGACACCCTCGCGCGGTTGGAAGAGATCGACACGGAGGCGAAAGAATGCAGAGTTTCTGGCATTACCCAGACCTACCGCAAACATCCTGATCGGCCCGCGAGTGAACGTCGTGAGAAGCGGCAGTGCTGGGTTTTTCGGTACCCTGCCAGCCCGCCCGACACCGCGAATTTGAAGTTCGTGCAGGAAGCCGCGCGCGAAGAGGTAGTCCAGGCAACCATCAACCCAGATACGGGCAAGGCAATCCCTGTCGGGTCCGAGCTGTACAACCATTTCGGCCGCATCCTAACCATTGTCCCGGTGCTAGAAGAACGCGAGATTGTTGTATCGCGCACCGGTTTCCGACACGGCCATTACGAATCTCCGCTACCCGAGTTTCTGGCTCCGGGATTTGCTGGTGGAGCCGCACATTGGCCGCGTAAGCGATGAGCGCACCCTTGGAGATCGCGCTGGATTTCCCCGTCGAGATTTCGACGGGGGTGATCTACCACCGGCTGACGGTGCAACAGAGCGCGCGACGCGGCTCCGATTTTCGAACCAGTGCTGCAAATCTCTTTGGCGTGCCTCCGGAGGGGATTGACGCAATCGACGAACGTGACCTTCGTCGTATTACGGCTCGCCTCAATTCTCATTTCGGAAACTGACTACATGGCTACCGGCTTCTCCGTATTCGTCAACATCGGCGGGAAGGTTAATCCCAGCCTCGGCGCCGCTGTATCGCAGGCGAAGTCGCAGGTTAAAGGGCTTGAGGCGATGCTTGCGGGCATCGGTGCTCGGATCAATGCGCCCTTTGTGGCGGTCAGTAAACACCTTGCCGAAACCTCTAAGCGAATGGCGAACATGCAGCGTATGGGCCGCAACGCGACATTCGGCGTTACCACGCCTGCCGCGTGGGTCGGCGCGAACATGATCAAGGGCGCGGTGGATTTCGAGAAGGCGCTCAATCTGAGCGAAGCGCTCGGAGACTTGCCGTCTGCTGAACGAAGCGGACTTGAAAAGATCGCGCAGGATTTGGCCAAGCGTTATGACGCTGGTGGCGCGACGGGCATCGTGAAAACCACCACCGAGCTAATGAAGGCTGGCCTGACATTTGAGCAGGCACGTGGTTCTCTGGAACAGGTATTGGCTGCATCCGCTCTGGCGGGCGATATGACGCCCGCCGATGTCGGTGCATCGCTCAGCAAGTCGCTCGCTCAATTTCAGATGCCGGTTTCGAGCCTCGACCAAGTGACTAAGTCGGCTCAACTCGTTACCGACCGCATGACTTACGCAGCCGTCAGCACCGTCGCGAGCATGAAGGACATTTCGGAATCCTTCAAGTACGCGGGTGGCGTCATGTCGGCGACGGGTAACTCGCTGGATCAAACAACTGCAATGGTCATGAGCTTTGCGAAGGCCGGTGTGCTCGGCTCCGAGGCGGGCGTCGCCCTCCGATCTGCATTGGTTCGCTTGGTCAAGATGCCGAAGGGTGGGCTTGCCGCGCTTGAACGTATCGGCATGAACCTGGGCGACTACACGTCAGCGCGTCCGGTTACGGGTAAGGCCGTGGTGGGTGGTTTGCAGGCCGGTGGTATCGATGCTTCGAAGATCGAAAGCGAGATCGATGCCATTATCAAAGCCAATGCCGGACGTGGTCCGGCTGCG
>JAEXXW010000128.1 GCA_023405565.1 Pseudomonadota bacterium | reverse complement strand
CTGCCAGGTGGCAGCGAAGCCCGCGGCATCGGGGCACAAGCCCGTCGCGAAGCCGGCGAGATAGGCAGCGCCCAGCGCCGTCGTTTCCATCACCTGCGGCCGGTCGACCGGCGCATCCATGATATCGGCGATAAATTGCATGGCGGCGTCGCTCGCAGTCATGCCGCCGTCAACCCGCAACACCGTGTCGGCGGCCTCCGGCCAGTCGGCGCGCATGGCCTCGACCAGATCGCGCGTCTGATAGCCAACGGATTCGAGCGCGGCGCGTGCGAAATCCGCCGCACCCGAATTGCGCGTGAGACCGAAAATCGCACCCCGCGCCTGCGTGTCCCAGTAAGGCGCGCCGAGGCCGACAAAGGCCGGCACCAGATAAAGCTGCTCGGCCGGATCGTTGCGCGCCGCCAAGGCATCGGTTTCCGACGAGGCTGCAATCAACTTCAATCCATCGCGCAGCCATTGCACCGCAGCGCCGGCAACAAAGATCGCGCCCTCCAGCGCATAGGTGCGCTGGCCGTCGATCTGATAGGCAATGGTGGTCAGCAACCGGTTGCGCGACATGACCGGCTTGTCGCCGGTGTTGAGCAGAGCGAAACAACCGGTGCCGTAGGTCGACTTCATCATGCCCGGTGTGAAGCAGCATTGGCCGACCGTCGCCGCCTGCTGATCGCCGGCCACGCCACGGATGGCGATCGTGCCGCCGAACAGCTCAGTTGTGCCGAAATCGCCGGTGCAGTCGCGCACCTCCGGCAGCAAGGACATCGGCACGCGGAAGAGATCGGCCAGTGCCGCATCCCATTGTCCGTTGCGAATATCGAACAGCAGTGTGCGCGCTGCATTAGTGGCATCGGTCGCATGGACACGGCCACCGGTGAGACGCCAGATCAGGAATGTATCGACCGTACCGAAGGCGAGCCGCCCCGCCTTCGCCATCTCGCGCGCGCCATCGACGTGATCGAGAATCCAGGCGATCTTGGTGGCGGAGAAATAAGGATCGAGCAAGAGGCCGGTGCGCGTGGAAATCGTCGCCTCGTGGCCGGCGTCGCGCAACGCGCTACAGACGTCATCGGTGCGGCGGTCCTGCCAGACGATGGCGTTGTGGATCGGCTTGCCGGTGGCACGATCCCAGACGAGCGTCGTCTCGCGCTGATTGGCGATGCCGATGGCCGCGATATCCTTCGCCGCAAGCCCGGCCTGTTTCAGCGCGGCTTGCGATGTCGAGACAACGCTCGCCCAGATCGCGTCCGGATCATGTTCGACCCAGCCCGAGGCCGGATAGATCTGCGGAAATTCCTGCTGCGCGGTGGCGAGCGGAGTAAGCGCCGCATCGAATACGATGGCGCGTGTCGATGTCGTGCCCTGATCGATGGCGAGAATGGCGGACGTCATCGATTATTCCGCGGCCTTCAGCGCGACATGCTGCGTCATGTAACGCTCAAGCGCCACGCGCTCGCTATCGGAAAACCGCAGGCCGAGCTTGCTTCGCCGCCACAGCACATCCTCGGCATCCATCGCCCATTCCCGCATCATGAGATAGCGCACCTCGGCTTCGGTGAGGTCCGCGCCGAAACGCTGGCCAAGATCGTCATAGCGTCGCGCCTTGCCGAGCACATCGCTTGCGCGCGTGCCATAGGCGCGAATGAGCCGCAACGCATGATCCTCGTCGAGGAACGGCCAGCGGCGAAGAAGATGCGACAACTGCGCATCGATGCCGTTATAGGGAAACTTGCCACCGGGCAGCGGCGCTGTCGCGGTCCACGGCAGCGATGGCTCGAAGATATTGGCGAGCTTCTTCATCGCAGCTTCGGCGAGCTTGCGATAGGTGGTGATCTTGCCTCCATAGACCGTCAAGAGCGGCGCATTGCCGTAACTCTTGTCGTAATCGAGATGATAATCGCGCGTCACGTCTTCCGGTTTTTTAGAACCATCGTCATAGAGCGAACGCACGCCGGCAAAAGCGCGCACGATGTCGGCCGGCGTCACGGGATGACGGAAATAGCGTGACGCGGTCGCGCACAGATAGGCAATCTCGTCGGCCGATGGCGCAACACTGGCCGGGTCACCCTTGAAGTTCTCGTCGGTCGTGCCGATCAGGGTGAAGTCACGTTCATAGGGGATTGCGAACACGACGCGGCGATCCGGATTCTGGAAAATGTAGGCGGTGTCGTGCGCGAACAACCGTTTCACGACAATATGGCTGCCCTTGACGAGACGAACCGGCGCTGCCCCCTGCACCCGGATCACTGTTTCTGCGACGGTGCCGACCCACGGCCCGGCGGCATTCACGAGCGCCCGCGCGGTGACGATCTCGCGCACGCCCCGCGACTTCAACACCAGCCGCCAGATATCGCTGCGCTCGGCTCGCACGCATTTCGTTCGCGTCCGAATGGTGGCGCCGCGCTCGGCCGCATCGAGCGCGTTCAAAACGACAAGGCGGGCATCGTCGACCCAGCAATCCGAATAGAGAAAGCCGAATTGATAGGTGCGGCTGAGCGGCTCGCCCAAGGCATTGTGCGTCAGATCGACCTCCTGCGTGGCAGGAAGGATCTTGCGGGCGCCGAGATGGTCGTAGAGGAACAGGCCGAACCGCAGCATCAACAGCGAGCGCATCTCTGGCTGCGGCGGCAGCAGAAAGCGCATCGGCCGGATGATATGCGGGGCATTGCGCAGGAGCACCTCGCGCTCCTTCAGTGCCTCGCGCACGAGCAGAAAAGCGCCATGTTCCAGATAGCGCAGGCCGCCATGGATCAGCTTGGTCGAGGCCGAGGATGTGCCGGCGGCGAGGTCTGCCTGTTCGACGAGCAATACGCGCAGGCCGCGCCCCGCAGCATCGCGGGCAATGCCGGCGCCGTTGATGCCGCCGCCGATGATGGCGAGATCGAAATCGGCCATCTGTTCCCTTGGTCGCTCCCTGAATCCGGTAACAATTTTTTTAGGATGTCAGCATGACGTCACAAAAGCGTTCCGCCAAGCGATCAGGCTCGCAAATTGGCCTTAAACCGCTATATAAGCAAACATCTGCATTGTGGATGCAGACCTAATCGGATGAGTGATGCCTTCCCCCCGCCTGCTTGTGATCGAGGGTAATACGGCCGACGGACGTGCTTTGCTCAAGGCGGCCGGCGGCGAGGCACCGAGTGAGGGCTATGCCAGTCTCCTGCGCGAGTTCCTGCCGCAGGCCACGATCGACATCTGCTATCCCGCCGATCCCGGCGCCAACCTCCCCGACGCGTGCGGCCTCGAATCCTACGATGGCGTTGCCATCACCGGCTCGGCTTTACATGTCTATGATCGTGGCCCGCATATCGAGCCGCAGATCGAACTGACCCGTGCCGTGTTCGAGAGTTCGACGCCGCTGTTCGGAAGTTGCTGGGGACTGCAGCTCATCACCACCGCTGCCGGCGGTAGCGTCCGCCGCAATCCGAAAGGCCGCGAGATCGGCTTCGGCCGCCGCATCCGCTTGACGAGCACGGGACGCGGGCATCCTGTCTTCGCCGGCAAGGACGAAGTCTTCGACGCCGTGACGATCCATCTCGATGAGGTCGAGACGCTGGCCCCGAACCAGCACGTGCTGGCGATGAATGCCGTCTCCGGCGTGCAGGCGGCGGAGGTGAAGGTCAATGGCTGCACCGCCTGGGGCGTACAATATCATCCCGAATATACGCTGGCCGATATCGCCGCGAGCTTTCGCCGTCACGGCAAGCGCCTGATCGAAGAGAAATTCTTCAACGATCATGACGAGGTGCTCGATTATTCCGCCAATGTCGAGGCACTGAATGCGAAGCCGCATGACAAGCCTCTCGCCTGGAAGCTCGGTCTCGATTCAACGGTACTCGACAAGAACTTCCGAAC
>JAEXXW010000051.1 GCA_023405565.1 Pseudomonadota bacterium | reverse complement strand
ACATTCACCACCAAAGACGGCACACAGATTTACTTCAACGACTGGGGCAAAGGACAACCGGTTGTCTTCAGTCATGGCTGGCCGCTCAGCGCCGACGCCTTCGAAGATCAGATGTTCTATCTCGCTTCGCGCGGCTATCGCTGCATCGCCCATGACCGCCGCGGCCACGGACGCTCCAGCCAGCCCTGGCAAGGTAACGATCTCGACACCTATGCCGACGATCTCGCCGAACTCGTGCAGCATCTCGACTTGAAGGATGCCATTCATGTCGGTCACTCCACCGGCGGCGGCGAAGTCGCGCGCTATATCGGCCGGCACGGCACCAAGCGCGTTGCAAAAGCCGTCTTGATCGGCGCGATCCCGCCACTGATGCTCAAGACGCCGAATAATCCGAACGGAACGCCGATCGAAGCCTTCGACCAGATCCGCGCCGGCGTGCAGGCGGACCGTTCGCAATTCTTCAAGGACCTGTCCATTCCCTTCTACGGATATAACCGGCCGGGCGCGAAGGAGTCGGAAGGCGTGCGCAATTCCTTCTGGCTGCAAGGCATGATGTGCGGCTTCCCCGGCGCTTATTTCTGCGTGAAGGCGTTTTCGGAAACCGACACCACCGAAGACCTGAAGAAATTCGATGTGCCCACGCTCGTCCTGCACGGCGATGACGATCAGATCGTGCCAATCGCGGCATCGGCGTTGCTGTCATCGAAGATCATCAAGAATGCGGAACTGAAACTCATCAAGGGCGCGCCTCACGGCATGTGCACCACACACAAGGATGAGATCAACGCGGCACTTTTGTCTTTCATTGAAGCGAAGGCCGGAAAGGCCGCAGCGTAAACGCTTCTCGTCACGGCGACAATCAGACAAGGCGACAATCATGCAAAAAGCCGGGCCCGCGCGCCCGGCTTTTTCACCACCGGCTTCATCGTCAGCGTTCATCGCTCATTTCCGACAACAATGACGATGGAACCGCAATCCGAACGCGCGCGTTATCCGGCAATTCGTGGAGGAACCGTTCGGAGAAACGTCATGTCCTATGATCCGTATCGCAATCCGAGGCCGCCGCGTGAACCGTATCAGGATTTTCATCGCGATCCCGACAGCGGCACGGCGACGAGTTTCCTGTTGGGGGCGTTGATCCTTTTGGCGCTCGGTGGCTTTATCTACTACTACGCGGGCGGCGATCGCTCGAATGTCGTGACCAACGACATGCGCCCGCCAATCACACAGCCCAACACAACCGGCGCAGCAACAGGATCGGGTCAAACATCGTCCGAGCCGGCACGCCCTGCCCAATAGGGCTCGGGTTGGACCTGCGGTTTTGGGCCTTTAACTCGCTCACAGGTTAATCGTAACCGGGACTGACCATAGGAGCGCAGCCAAGGCGCGATGGCGCTACCGACAAGGCGTGGGCTACTATCGAGCCGGCGATGTTTCCGGGCCGAATTTCTCGGATTCTGCCCGGCCTTCGCCGCGATCCTGTCACAGCTCCATGCCAAACTGCGATTATGCCACGCTATTATTTCAACACTCGCATTGACGGCGAACTGATCCGCGACCCGGATGGGGCGGATCTGCGCGATCCCGATCAGGCCTGGACCATGGCCCGCGCCATGATCCGCGACATCCTGCACGACGAGGAAACCGAGCCGCGTCTGCTCAGGGCCGCGATCGAGGTGACCGACGAGGATGGGGAAATCGTGCTCGAGTTCCCGTTTACCGAAGCGTTGATCGAGCCGGGCCAGGGGTCGATGTCGGTTCACTGACCGTAGTCCGCATGCGCAATGAGGACGCGCGGTAGTCCGCGCGCTCCTTCCGGCGGATTTACGGCTTCCGATTTATTGCTTCCAGGCCGCGAAAGCTTCCGCAAAGGCACGCTCGCCGGGCGTGCCTTTTTCAATGGCGAGGATGGCGCGGCGGTTGTTGTTGTAGACAATCGGAATATCGAACCACGCGCGCTCCTTCAGAAGCTGGATATTGCGCGCCTGATCGGACTCAACGGCGGACAGGCCGATCAGGAAGAAATTATTGGTGACCTTCACCGCAAGCCCGGCCAATGGCGTGCCGCGGGTCTGCTCGGCCTGTTTCATCAGGACGCCGGGCACGTTCGAAATGCCGCCAGACGGGAAATCCGCCGGCAGATTGAACATCACTTCGATGGTGTGGCTGGCCGGCAAGGTCTGGTCGGTGTTGCGCCGGATCGAGAAGGTCATCGTCATCCGGCGTTCCGGAATTTCCACATCCGCGCGGATCGCAAGCTCGGGCGGCCGGCCGGGGCCGGGCGATACCGTTTCGGTCCGCCAGACGGCGGAGCCGATGAATTGCTTGCCTTGCGGATCGTTCGGCTCCTCTTCGTAGAGGACGACGCGCTGGGCGACGGCGGGACCGCTTTGCGCATTGGGACCGCCAAGACGATCAGCGATCTTGCCGCCTCCCTGCTTGGTCGGCTGGGCCGGCCGGCTATCCTTCGCAACATCGGTCGATGAGCCGCGGAAGGCCTGCCAGAATTCAGCAATCACCCCGCGCTGGGAATAACCCACGCCCACCACAGCCAGCAGCAGCAATACAGCAACGGCCGCCTTGATCAGCGGACCGAGCGAACGTGCCTTGCGCGGCTCCTGATGGAGCTCTTCCTCATCCATATCCGCCGGATGCGGCCGTGGCGGGGGTCCCCCCCGGAAGGATGGATCCATCGGCGGCGGCATCTGTTGGCCGCCATAACCCGGTGGATGCATACCCGCCGGATGCATCTCGCGGCCGAAATCCTCCTGTGCCAGCCGCGGTTCGAGCGACTGATCGAATTCGCGCTGGATGTCTGCGAAGGGATCGCGTGACGGCCGCGGCGAAGGCCCGAGTGGTGGCGGAGGTGCATCGAAAGGCGAAGGCTTCGGCGCGGCTGGTTGAGCGGAAGGCCGCGGCGGCAATGGCGGCAGCGTTTTCGGCCCAGCAGCAGAACCGGCCGGAGCCGGCTTTGGCGAGGCAATTGGCGGCTGGTTGGGATGCGAGGGAACCTTCGCGGCCGGCGGGGCCGCGTTGGGAAAGCGCGGCGCAGATGCCGGTGCAAGCGCTGCCGACGCTGCAGGACCGGCAGCCGGGGGAGCCGTCTCGATTCG
>JAEXXW010000564.1 GCA_023405565.1 Pseudomonadota bacterium | reverse complement strand
GCTGCAGTCTCTTCACTGCCGAGATGACGATGCCGCTTCAATACTTCGTTCACGCGCCCTTGATTCACACCAAAGGCGGCTGCGATTCGATGTTGAAATTCCCCGGCCCAATGCTTGAGCCAGATTTCCACAGCGTCATCGAAGTTGAGGCGAGGGCTAGAACCCATATTCAAGGCCTTTCTCAAAAAAGGCCTTGGGGACTCTTGACAGCGAGTCAGGCCGGCGTAACGTGCCGGTTGTGCATGACGCTGCAAAAGCCTCCAAGGCTTTGTGGATGATCACGGAAATCGGGGTGTCCAGACCCCGGTTTTTCCATCGGTGCGCGAATCAACCGCACACCATCGATGATGGTCAGGACTCTCGTATTTGGAGTCAAGACACCCAATCACAACCTGTGGGTTTTCCCCATCGATTCCTGAACTGCTTCCGATGAGCTGGAGCGGTCACAGCTAATCCGCTTAGCTGGTGACATCGGCGCAGCACCAAGCAAGCCCTAACCGATAAAATCCGCAACGTGGAGCATGCTGCTACTGCTTCGCCGCCAGATATTTCTTCGCGAGGATCTTGCCCTCTTCCACCGCCGGCTGGTCGAAGGCATCGACGCCAAGCAGATGCGCGGCGATGATCGTTTCCAGCATGAAATGCATCAGCAATTCGCCGAGCGATGCTTCATCGATGACGTCGAGATAGAAGGTGCGGACCGGGCAACCATTCTTCGCCAAGGTCTCGGCGGTGGCCCGGCCCTGTGCAGCAACAAGATCACCGATGGTCTTGCCGGCGAAATCAGGTTCTCCGGCACGCTTCGCGAGATCCGCATCGATCTTCGGCCCCTTGCCGGCGGCGCCCGTCGTCAGCACCGTGAACAGCTTGTCTCTGGGACCTGCGATAAACAACTGCAACTGGCTGTGCTGATCGACCGGACCGAGCGCCGCGATCGGCGTCGTGCCGTGGCCGTCCTTGCCGAGACTTTCCGCCCAGAGCTGCACATACCACTTGGCGAATTTCTCGAGCTTGTCGGCATAGGCCATCACCGCCGAGATGGTCTTGCCCTTGCTCTCTGCGAGCGCGATCGACAGAGCCGCGCCGAGTGCCGACGGCACCTCGCGCGCCGGCTTCTTCGCCAGCACCGGCGCCAGCGCCTTGGCAGCACCATCGCGCAACGCGACGATGTCGAGGCCGAGAATGGCAGCCGGCAGAAGTCCGACATTGGTCAGGCCGGAGAAGCGGCCGCCGACGCCAGTATCGTGCTCAAGGAAGGCCACGCCTTCCGGCTCCAGCAGGTCGCGCAAGGCATTGCGCTTGCCGCCCTTCACAGGCTCGCTGAGGCCGAGAAACATTTCGCCGATGCGGGGTTGCAGCCCGGCGGCCTTGCAGGCCGAGAGCGCCGCCATGGTCTGCATCAGCGTCTCGCCGGTGCCGCCGGATTTGGAGATCGCGACGAAGCGCGAGGTCGAAAGCGGCAGCTTCTTCAGCAGTGCGTCGAAACTCAGCGGATCGAGATTGTCCATGAAGTGAATGCGTGGCCCATCACGCAGCGAACCGACACCCGGCACGGCGTAGCCGGCAAGCTGCGCCAGCGTCTGGCCACCAAGGCTCGAGCCGCCGGTGCCGAGAAACACGATATCGGTTGCGCCGGCCTTCAGTTTCTTTGCCGCGTCCTGCACAGCGGCAATGTCGCCGCGTTCGGCCGGCAGTTGCAGCAGGCGCAGGCCGCCATCGGCATGACGCGCCCGCAGCCAGTCCAGCGCGCCTTCGCTGCGCTTCAAGGCGTCATTCAACGCGGCGTCGGAAATGCCTTCGCGGCCGACAGCGCTTTCAAGCGCAAGATCGATGTTTTGAATGACTGTCATGAAACAACTACCCCCAAACACATGGATGGCCGGGACGAGCCCGGCCATCCGATATAACGCAATGACTTCACATCGGTTTCTCCCTAACGGGAGAAATATCAGCCGCCCTGCTTGGCCGGTATCGCCTGCGGGCGGCCGACCACCGTCACCAGCACACCACCATCGAGCAGACGCTTGGCGACTCGCTTCACGTCGTTGAGCGTCACGGCGTCGATGAGGCCGTTGCGGCGCTCCCAGTAATCGATGCCGAGATCGTCCACCTGCAACTGCACCAACTGCGCGGCAATCTTCGTCGAGGTGTCGAAGTTCAACGCGTAGGAGCCGCGGAGATAGGACTTCGACTTGTCGAGTTCGTCCTGCGTCGGACCATTCTCGGCCAGCCGCTTGATCTCCTGTTCGATCAGGCCGACGGTTTCGCTGGCGCGATCGGCCCGCGTCTGCGTGCCGCCCATGAACAAGGCCGTGGCATCGAGCGGCAACAGATAGGAATAGACCGAATAGGCCAGACCACGCTTCTCACGCACTTCGTTATAGAGGCGCGAGGAGAACGAACCGCCGCCGAGGATGTGATTGACGATATAGGCCGGGATGAAATCCGGATCCTTGCGCGGCACGCCGAGGCCACCGAAGCTGACCACCGTCTGCGGCACATCGAGCTCGACTTCCAGCTTCTTGCCGACCGATTGCAGCTTCGCCTCCGGCAGTGTGCGAAGGTCCGCCTTCGCCGGAAGCGCGCCAAAAACCTGATCGAGCACGATGCCGAGTTGCTTGGCATCGATATCGCCAACCACGCCGATCTTGAGGTTATCGCGGGCCAGCACGCGCCCGACATAGTCCTTCAGGTCGTCGCGCACGATGGTCGGCACAGCCTCCAGCGTGCCGTTGGTCGGCTGGCTGTAGGGATGGCCCGGAAACGCGGTGCGCCACCACAGCCGCGAGCCGATGTCGTTCGGGCTCGTGGTCTCGCGCTTGAGCGCCATCAGCATCTGCGCGCGCACGCGCTCGACCGGCTCCTGATCGAAGCGCGGCGATGTCAGCGACGCACGCAAGAGATCGAAACCCTCTTTCTGCCTGTCGGTGAGGACCTTCAGCGAGCCGCGCAATTCATCGCGGCTGGCGCGGAACGACAATTCGATCGCGTTGCGTTCGAGGCGATCCTGGAAGGCTTTCGAATCGAGATCAGCCGCGCCTTCGTCGAGCGTCGCCGCGGTCATGTATGACACGCCCGGCTTGTCGGCCGGATCCTGATTGGCGCCGCCCTTGAACGAGAATTCCATGGCGATCAGCGGCACCGAAGGCTCACGGACGAGCCAGGCTTCGATGCCACCGGGGCTAACGACGCGCTCGATCTTGGTCATCGCCTGCGCCTGTGGCGCAAGCATCAGCGTGGAGACGAGCGCGGCACCCGCAACGGTGAATTTCCGAAAATGCATCATGAGCGCCGCTCCTCCGGCTTGGGAAGGTCCTTGACGAGATAGCCCGTCACCGAGCGGCGCTTGTCGAGCCAGGTCTTGGCGGCGTCACGCACCTGATCCGCAGTCACCTTCTGGACGCGATCAGGCCATGTCTTGAGGCTTTCAACGGTGAGACCGGAGGTCAGTGCCGCGCCATACCAACGGGCCATCGTGGCCTGACTATCCTGCGCGTAGACGACATCG
>JAEXXW010000492.1 GCA_023405565.1 Pseudomonadota bacterium | reverse complement strand
CAAGACAACCGTATTGTCGGCCGCGGCGCTACGGACATGAAAGGCTTCGTTGCCTGCGTATTGGCACATGTCCCGCTTTTCAAATCATCCGCAACCCAGACGCCCGTGCATATCGCCCTGTCCTACGACGAAGAGGTCGGATGCATCGGTGCACCCGATCTTGTCGATACTGTCGCGGCACTGCCCTCGAAACCGGCGCTCTGCATTGTCGGCGAACCGACCGGACTGAACGTGGTGCATGCGCATAAGGGAAAGATCGCGCAGCGGATCATCGTCACCGGGCGTGGCGGCCACTCGGCGCTTCCGCATCGTGCGGCCAACGCGGTCGTCGCAGCCTCGCGGCTGGTGACGCAGATCAGCGACCTCGCCGCAGCGACAAGCACGACCGGCAAACAGGACGATGCATTCGATCCACCCTATACGACGATCCATGTCGGCTCGCTGCATGGAGGAACTGCGCTCAATCTCGTGCCTGATCGCGCGGTCCTCGAATATGAAATCCGCGACATTCCCGGGGCCGATGTCGCATCGCTTCGCGCACAGATCGGCCGCTTTATCGACGAGCAGAGGATCGAACTTCAGCGCCAGGCCCCTGAAGCCGACATCGTCATCGAAATGATCTCGTCCTATCCATCATTGATGACGGCGCAGGACAATGCGGCCGTTGCCACTGTCATGCGACTTGCCGATAGTAACCGGCCTGCAGGCACGGTGAGCTTTGGAACGGAGGCCGGCCTTTATGCAAAGGCCTGCATTCCAACTGTCGTGTGTGGTCCGGGTGACATCGCTCGCGCGCATAAGGCCGACGAGTGGATCGGCGTCGACGAACTCGCGATGGCAGACGGGATGATGAAGCGATTGGCCGCCAAATTGAAGCAACCAATCGAACAATGGATGACGGCATGAGCACAACAAAGACGACGAGACCATTCCTGAAGCTGACGCATCAGGGCGCCTTGCTGGCGCTGCAGGCGGCCGTGGCCAAGGCGGAGGAGCTCGGCGTGCCGCAGAACATCACCATCGTCGACGATGGCGGCAATATGCTGGCCTATGTCCGCATGGATGGTGCGAAGCTGCTGTCGGCCGAGACTTCAAAATCCAAGGCCATCACCGCCGCCTCGCATCGCCAGCCGACATCGCGGCTCGATCCGAAACTTGAAGTGAAACTGGCCGTCGCCGCCGGCGGCCGTCTTACCAATCTGGAAGGCGGCCTTCCCATCATCATCGATGGCGTCTGCGTCGGCGCGGTCGGCGTCGGATCGGGCACTGGCGCGCAGGATGTCGACGTCGCGCGCGCAGCGCTCAAAGGCATTGGTGCGGAGGACCAGGTTCCATGAATGCCATTCCGGATACGATGCGCTGTGTCATCGCAAAGGAGAAAGGCGGCCCCGAAGTCCTGACCGTGGAGCACCGCCCGGTGCCGAAGCCTCGTGCCGGCGAGGTGCTGATCAAGGTGGACTATGCGGGTGTCAGCCGGCCGGACATCATGCAGCGCAAGGGCATCTTCGTGCCGCCGCCCGGCGCCACTGACATTCTTGGGCTCGAATGCGCCGGCACGGTCGTCGCTCTGGGCGAAACAGCGGAAGGGCTGGCTGTCGGCGATCGTGTCGCCGCGCTTCTGCTCTCCGGCGGCTACGCGGAATATGTGACAACCGACGCGCGTCATTGCCTCAAGCTGCCCGACAACATTTCAACACGTGATGGCGGTGCGCTACCCGAAGTCGTCTTCACGGTCTGGCACAATCTGTTCGAACTTGGACGCCTCAGCCCCGGCGATAGCGTGCTGGTGCATGGCGGTGCGAGCGGCATCGGCACGATGGCGATCCAGCTCGCCGCAGCCACTGGTGCGACCGCTTATGCGACCGTCGGCGCGAAGGAGAAACAGGCGGCCCTTGCGGCGCTCGGCTGCACGGCCTCAATCCTCTACAAGGAGGTGGATTTCACCTTCGCGATCAAGGATCTGACCGGCACACGTGGCGTCGACGTCGTGCTCGACATCGTTGGCGGCTCCTATGTCCCGCGCAACATCTCCATTCTTGCGGCGGGGGGGCGACATGTGAGTCTGTCATTTCTCGAAAGCTCTGCAACCTCCATCGATCTCGGACCGGTGATGGGCAAGAGCCTGACGTTGACCTCATCCACGCTACGTCCGAAATCCGCAGACGAGAAGGCGCGATTGAAGCGCGCGATCGAACATCACGCATGGCCACTCATCGCGTCGGGTCGCGTCAAGGCTGTGGTGCATGCTGAATGTCCGCTGGCCCAAGCAGCGAAGGCTCATGCCATGCTCGAAGCATCCGAACATATCGGCAAGGTCATTCTGCGCTGCTAGCGCGTTTTCGAGCGAAGTGAATAGCACTTCGCTCGAATAAAAGACGGGGCCCGGCCTTGATTCGATCAGGCCGAGAAAAGCTTCAGATGGCCTGCTTGAAGCGGCTTCGCTTCGCGGCGCAAGTCATCAGTAGCGCTCGGACACAAACTTCCTGCCTTTCAAGGTCGCTTCATCGTCATAGGCATGCTTGGTCACGCGCGGTGGCAGTTTCACCTTCGCCCGTTTGGGTGCCTTGTACGGGATGACATCCAGAATATGCGCAATGCAGTTCAGCCGGCCGCGCCGCTTGTCATCCGAGCGAACAAGATACCAAGGCGCGTGTTTACTGTCGGTCGCCTTGAGCATGGCGTCGCGCGCGCGAGAATAGTCGTACCAGCGCGAATATGACTCGACGTCCATCGGGCTGAGCTTCCATTGCCGCAAGGGATCATCGATGCGCGCTGCAAAACGACGTCCTTGCTCGTCTTGCCCGACCTCAAGCCAGACCTTGATCAGGACAATCCCCGCATCGACAACATATTGTTCGATCTCGGGGCATAGCTCCAGAAATGTTTCATAGCGGTTTTTATCGACGAAGCCCATTACATGCTCGACGCCGGCGCGGTTGTACCAGCTTCGGTCAAAAATCACGATCTCGCCAGCCGCCGGAAACTGTTCGATATACCGCTGCATGAACATCTGGCTCTTCTGGCGCTCGGTCGGCGCGGGCAATGCCACCACCCGAAACACGCGCGGAGAGACACGTTCGGTCATCGCCTTAATGGTTCCGCCCTTGCCGGCAGCATCGCGACCTTCGAAGATGATGATGATCTTCAGTCCTTTCTGCCTGACCCAGTCCTGAAGATGACAAAGTTCAATTTGCAGCTTACGCAGCGCCTTTTCATAGGACGAGCGCTTCATCCTGCCATCTTTTTTGCGCTCTCCGGATTCCTCGACATCAGCCGCCGTATCGAGATGCCTTGCTTCTTTCTTGGTCATGGCTCTAACTCACTCGCGCGTATCGGAATCTGCTATCGCCATATCAGCGTGAGACTGATGTCACCCGGCATACCATCCGGCCAGTCGGCAATCTGGAACTTGATACGATAACCCCGTGCCTCGAGATGGTGTTTCCAGAATTGATAAAGCTCCTTAGGCAGGCCTGTCAGCGTCTCTTCCCAACCTGCTTCCTGCTGGTTGATCGCGCGACCCTTGTCCGTAAAAAGCCTGTTTGTGAAACGCCCGATCTCGACTTCCGTCAGTCCGTTGCTGACCGCACGATTGATAATGGCTGCAGCGCGGCGCATCCGCTCTTCATCGTTGACGCCCGATGGTTTCGACAGCCTGTCGAGAAGCTCTTTTTTCTCGGCTTCTTCGATCTGGCGCTTGCGGGCATATTGCGCCGCCTTTTCAGCTTCCATCTCGGCGCTTTTTCTGAGGCAGTCCTTTGCCGTTGGCAGAATGTCATCGATACTCGCTTGCATGGCTGGACTCCCTGTTCCACGTTATTCGTCGTTAGTCGATAATGTGATATCCACCGTCGATATATAGCGTCTGGCCTGTCACCAGCTTTGCCGCGTCATGCGCCAGAAAAGCTGTCGCCGCTCCAACATCGTCGATGCTGACAAGGCTACGGCTTGGAGCCTTTTCTTTCGCCTTGTCGAGCAATTCGTCGAATTCGGGAATGCCGGAAGCCGCACGGGTGGCGAGAGGGCCGGGCGATATGGCATGCACACGGATACCCTTGGGACCAAGCTCCGCCGCAAGATAACGCACCGAACATTCGAGAGCGGCCTTGGCAACACCCATGATATTGTAGTTCTTGACCACCCGCTCGCTGCCATAATAGCTCATGGCAAACATGCTGCCACCGTGCTTCATCAGCGGCTCGGCGAGATGGGCCATGCGCAGGAAAGACCAGCACGAGACATCCATCGTCTTTGCGAAGCCTTCCCGCGTCACATCGACGACCCGTCCGTGGAGCGCCTCTTTCGGCGAAAAGGCGATGGAATGGATCAGAAAATCCATCTCGCCCCATTCTTTCTCTATCCGCTTGAAGACCGCCTCGGTCTGACCGTCCTGCATCACGTCGAGCGGCATGAAGATCGAAGCATTGGCCTCACGCGCCAGTGGCTCAACAAAGCGCTTTGCCTTGTCGTTGAGATAAGTCAGCGCAAGCTCCGCCCCCAGCGCGCGGAAGGCCCGCGCGCAGCCCCAGGCGATGGACTGATCGTTGGCTATGCCAACAATGAGCCCCTTTTTACCCTCCAGCAGAGCCGCCTTCGCAACCGGGATTGTCATGCCGTCCTCTCCAACGCAGAGCTGGCGGAAGCAGACGGTGAAATGGCAGCCAGCGTATGTTTGGCGATCATCAACTCTTCGTTTGTCGGAACGACATAGAGATTGAGCTTGCTGCCCGGGCGGGAGATGCAAAGAGCGCTGCTTGCGTTCGCTGAAGCATCGATCTCCGCACCGAGCCAGGCGAGCTTTTCAGCAATACGCCGGCGCATCTCCACCGATCGCTCCCCAATTCCGGCCGTGAACACGAAGCTGTCGATACCACCCAGCGCAGCCGCCAGCATGCCGGCATTCAACCCGATGCGATACACGAAGTATTCAAGGGCCAACGCCGCCCCTTGCTCCGGGCTTTCGAGCAATTCGCGGACATCGTTGCTGACGCCCGAAAGCCCCTTCAGGCCGCAATCCTTGTAAAGAAAATCCTGGACGGCATTCGCGCTCATGCCCTTTTCGGACATGAGATAAAGCACAACACCCGGATCGATCTGACCAGACCGCGTCCCCATCGGCAAACCGTCGAGAGCGGTAAAGCCCATCGTGCTCTCAACGCTATGACCGCCGGCAATAGCGCACATGGAAGCGCCGCTGCCCAGATGCGCCATCACGATACGTCCATTGGCATGGTCGGGGACCACCTCGCACAAACGACAGGACAGGTATTCATATGAGAGACCGTGGAATCCATAACGCCTCACGCCCTCGCCATAAAGATGATCCGGGATGGCATAGCGGTCGGCCACGGCGCTGTGTTCGCGGTGAAACGCTGTGTCGAAACACGCGACCTGCGGCATATCCGGGAAACGCTGCATCAGAACGCGGATCGGCGCCAGATTGTTCGGTTGATGCAATGGCGCAAGCGGAACATAGCGTTCAAGGTCTTCAACGATTTTTTCGCTGATGAGGACTGGTCTGTCGTGATCCGGACCACCATGGACCACACGATGTCCAATCGCGATGAATTTGAGTTTTCGTTCACCTTGCAGCCAGGCTCCGGCGGCGCGCATCGCGGTTTCAACATCTGCGATCTCGTGCGCCTCATAGCTCCGGTCGATCAGCTTTTCACCGGAGCCGTCGCTGGCCCGCAGCCGCGGACGAACTGCGATCCCGTCCAGTTGCCCGCTGATGATCTCTTCCAAAGCGCGGTTGCCCGTCACGTCATAGACACGAAACTTGACGCTGGAAGACCCGGCATTGACGACTAGGATCGTATCCATGGCTGTCACGCGGCCGGCAAAGACGTTGAACGGCGCCTTGCATCCGCAAATAGCGACGCCACAGCGCAGGATGCGAGCCGCGTGCGAACAGAATCCGCGCGCGACGTCAGAATGATAGGCACACGCGCCCCAAGAACGAGTCCAGCCGCATCTGCCTTTGACAGAAAGATCAGATTTTTCGCCAGCATGTTGCCGGCTTCTAGATTCGGAACGACAAGGATTTGCGCCCTGCCCGCTACGTCCGATTTGATGCCCTTGATTCTCGCGGCATCCGGATCAATCGCATTGTCAAAGGCGAGCGGTCCATCGAGAACTCCGCCGGTAATCTGCCCGCGATCAGCCATCTTGCAGAGCGCCGCCGCGTCAATGGTTGACGGTATTTTTGACGTCACCGTCTCGACCGCCGACAGAATGGCAACGCGTGGCGTTTCCTTTCCGACTGCAACAAACAGGTCAATCGCGTTCTGAATGATGTCCCGCTTCACATCGAGATCGGGCGCAATATTGATGGCCGCGTCTGTAACCATCAGCGTGTCGGCATGCGATGGCACATCCATGATGAAGACATGGCTGATGCGGCGCGCTGTCCGAAGCCCGGTGGCGGACGAAGTCACGGCCCTCATCAGCTCATCCGTGTGCAGGCTGCCCTTCATCAGCAACTCGGCTTTTCCAGCACGGATCAACTCGACACCCTTTGCCGCAGCGGCCTCGCTGTGCGGCACATCCACAAGTTCGAGCCTATCGATGTTGATGCCATTTTCGCGCGCAACCGCCGTAATCTTCGCGGCAGGACCGACCAGAATTGGCATGATGATTCCCGCTTCCGCCGCTTCTACCGGTCCGCGCAACGACGTTTCATCGCAAGGGTGGACGACGAGCGTCGGCGAAGCGGGAACTGCCTTCGCCATGGCAATCAGTCTCTCATATTTCGTGTGTGGCAGTTCAGAAACCGCAGCTCTTGAATTTGCCATTGGAGATGCCTTTTCCGTCAATGCCTAAAGCTGGGCACGCGCTTCGACCGGCGTCAGGTGCGCCCGCGGCTGATCGAACAAAGACGTGATCCGCTCGAGACATTGTCTCGCCTCGCCGGTCACTTCGCCGGCCGCGCGCATCACCTTCACAACCACATCGAGAGCGGCCCGACGCTCCCCAATACCCGGCGGCAGCAGCGACGGTATGGCGGCAAGCGTCGCGTCTTCGTCGATCAGCAGCATGAAGAATTGCTCACGCACGAGCGCCTTGAACGCGGCCAGAGACAACTTTTCATGATCGGGCAAGGTTTCCCGCATCTGGCGAACAAGTTCGAAGCCTCTTTCATCCACGCGTTTACGCGCCGCGCCGATGTAG
>JAEXXW010000410.1 GCA_023405565.1 Pseudomonadota bacterium | reverse complement strand
CGCGACCACGCCACGCGCGCGTGATAGAAGCGCATGCGCTCTTCCGCCGAGAGATCGGCGCGCATCATCTGCTTGTAGAAGCCTTCCGGCAGCACATCGACCGGCAGCAGCGCAGGCCACCAGACCGGCGTCGGGAAACCTTCCGTGGTCAGCACGGACTGGCAGCTGAAGGCATCGCCCTGCCACGGCACGCCCATCCAGCGTGTCAGATCGCCCGGCGCCTGCGGACCGACGGGTGCGCCGACGTCGCGGCGATCGGGATGACCAGCGAACACGTTCTGAGGATTGAGCTGGAAACCCACGTCCTGAACGAGGCTCTTCCTGTTCGAGATGGCGACGCGGAACGGCAACGGCGTTTCCTTCGTCGAGCGATACAACGCGGCGTGACGGACCGGCCAGGTGATCTCGACGCCAGGATGGAAGGCGCCACCCGAACAGGCGTCCAGAGCCGCGCGGGTCATGGCTTCCGGCCGCAGCGACAACGGCATGTCATCGAGCTTCTCGATGGCATCGGCGGCCGCATCGTTGAGGTCGTTGGTGAACGCGCCCTTGGCCCAGTGGCTCAGGATCTCGTGCTGGGTCTTGGTCAATGTCAGCCAGCCGGTCGGGCTGCCGGGGAAGTTGACGCCATCGCCCAGCATCGGCGGCAAGGCATCGGCGCGCATGTCCTGACCGCCCGGCTTGCGGAATGCGGCCAGAACCTTCTCGCGTGCAGCGCGCGCCTTCTCGGCGGGATCGGCCAGCGACTTGATGACCTCGGGATCGGACAGATCGGCCACACCGATCCAGGCCTCGCTGAGATACGAGGCCTGCGCAACCCATTGCATCATGCCCGAACGTCGCAGGATCGGCAGCACATCGCGCCGGAACGACACAGCACCGGACGGTGCCTGCATGTGGCCGGACGCAATCATCGCCTCACGCGCGGCATCATAGAGCGTCACGATCGGCTCGATCTGCGGGGCGAATTTCGGACCGCAGCACACCACCCAGGCCGGGTCGCAATCGATATCGGCATTGTCGACGCGGATCGTCGCTTTCACCCAGCCATCGCACCAGTCGTCATGCCATCCGTCATTGTTGGTGAAATCGCGCACCGGATTCTGCGGCAACGCGGAATTGGAGACACCGGTTGCAGGAAAGACAAGCAGGCGTCCGGTATCATCGGTGCGCAGGTGACCGAGCTGCACCGGGATCTTCTTCCAGAACTGACCGGCCATGCTGTAGGCGACGTCGCGGCCATCGACATTCTTCGCAGCGCCATCGATGCGAACCGGGCCGGCATCGATGACCAGCATCTCTTCGCGGACCGTCGGATCGGTGATCGAAGCGTTGCGGAGCGCGCCGGGAATGCCAGGGGCGTTGTCACCACCATCCATCGCATTTGAGTAACCATACCAGGCAGCCTTGGTGTTGGCGACATGCACCGTCCAGCGCAAACCATCGGCGGCACCAAGCTCGCGCACCACGCGGCCCTGATCGTCGTAGCCATACACACGGAAACGCTGAACCTGCTTCTTGATGCGGTTCGGGCCTTCCTTGAAACCGCCGGCCGGCTCGTTCATCAGGCCCGGCACTTCCGGTGCGAGGAACCATTCATCGCCATTGCCAACGCGCGAAAAGCCGATCGCCGGGAAGATCGCTGCGCGCACGATACGGGCGCCAGCGGGCGCTATTTCCTGCGCCTGCACGGGCAGCACGGCTGCCTTGAACAGCGACGGCGCAGCAAAGCCAAGCGCGGATGCACCGAGAAGAAAATCGCGACGCTTCATGATTTAAGTTTCCCCTGCGCTGCTTCGCCATTGCTCGCGGAGTTGCATGGCGGACACGAACGACATCAATCAGCAGCAAGGTCGCATGGCCGTTGCAGACGTGATCGAACGAATGCTCCATCCGTAGGCAGAATTCTTTAACAGGGTATTGTCGTAAGGCACCTTGAACCTCGCAAAGAACGCAAACAGCATTGTCATATTGCCGCATCGTTTAAGCGTTTCGATTTTTCGTCTCTTATGCATTCCATTTCACGCCAATGATGCGTGATCGAATTGTTCTGATGCAGTCCCGACGCTTGCGATGATGACGACTGAGTTTCATCGAGCGATTGTCGTTGCACGATATTGACACGCAGGCTTCTTATATCGACTTGCGCTGCACTGCAGAAACCTGCCGGCGGACACAGAACCGTCATTCCCCCAGCACCGCGTTGAACTTCGGGCGCATATCAAAGCCTCCCATGTTCGGCTGTGCTCCAGTTCGAGCTTTGGGGGCAAGGGGTGGGCTTACGGGACCTGCCGCGTCCCGTTTGAATCACTGGCAATTCGCATGGGCGAACGGGTTGTGGAAAAGTTCCCTTGCAATCCGTGCCAAGATTCCGCCAAAGCAACGCGATACCTGTGGATCCGAACGGGGGATAATTCCATGGTTCGATGGCACCGATTTCCTGCCGCGGTGACGGCTGCATGGCCTGTCGCGGGGGCAGTACTTGCCTTTCTTATTTCTGCGGACGCGAAGGCGCAGACACTATCTGCACCTGCCGCCTGCCCGGACTTTGTCGATATCGCCGTTCTGCCATCGCCGGTTGCACCATGGAAAGGGGCGCCACTCCGCGTTCTCATTGCTGCCGAAAAACCCATTGTCGGCGAGTTCTCGCTGATCGCGCCGAACGGAAGTGTCGCCACCAAATCGCGCGAGCGGCTCGGTGGCCCGCCCTATTTCTGGCTCGCCGAAGTCGCGACACCGGCTGCTGGGACATGGCAGGCCAAACTCGTTCGCGACCGTGCGTCAGCCGAATGCACGACATTCACGCGTGAGATCGTTGTGCAAAATACTGAACCCGCGAAGCCGCGCGCGGCGCAAGGCAGCGTCTGGCCGGTCCGCAATACATGGAGCCGCGAGACGGAGAATCTTTACTCGGCTTGGATCGAGAAACTGTTCGATGCACCGCTCGATGCGTCACCGTCATGGCCGGCGCTGCATGTCGTTTTGCGCGATCGTTCAAAAAACGTCCTGTTCAATCATCTCGGCCTTGGCGAAGACCAGGCCGGTCTCTTCATTCGTCCGGACTGCGCCGACCTTCCATACTTTCTGCGCGCCTATTTCGCATTCAAGATGGGACTGCCGTTCGGCTACGCGAAGTGCACGCGTGGTGGCGGCGGCCAGCCGCCACGTTGCCCGGCATGGTGGAACATCCAGAATGAGGAACCACGCCGGGAAGCTCCCGAGGATCTGATCGCTGCGGCCGATGCCGCGCCATCGACGGCTCCGATGGGGTCGGCGACTGCGAGCGCATCCGGCGGGTCGTTCGGACTGTTTCGCCAGCCTGCACAAAAGCCAGCCGGCGATCCAGTGTCGCAAAGACCGGCGATGGCTACACCTGGGATTGCCGTGCCGCCATCGTCGGCCGCTCCCGCAGCGAAGCCGCCGGCAGGACCACCGCCCCGGCCGGCCGGACTCGTGCAAGGCTTCGGGCATTATCTGAAATGGAGCATCGGCGACGGCGTTCATTCCGGCGCCGGCCGAACGCGCGCAACCGATGATGGCGCCGATTTCTATCCCGTACCGCTGACCGAAGATAACCTGCGGCCCGGAACGGTCTACGCTGACCCATACGGACATCTGCTGGTGATCGCGCGGCGTGTTGCGCAGACGGACGGCAGCGCCGGCGTTTTCCTCGCTGTCGACGCCCAGCCGGACGGAACCGTTGCGCGCAAACGTTTCTGGCGTGGCAATTTCCTGTTCGCGCAGGAGCCGGCGCTGGGCGACGCAGGCTTCAAGCGGTTCCGGCCGATCATGCGCGACAAGGGCGGCAGTCTGCGGCGGCTGACCAATGCCGAAATCGCCAAAAACCCGCAATATGCCGACGTCTCGCTCGAGCAGACCAAGCTTTCTGTCGAAGCCTTCTACGATCGCATGGACGACGTGATGTCGCCATCGCCGCTCGATCCGGTGCGGGCGATGGCCGAAGCGATCACCTCGCTCGATGAGCAGGTGCGCGCGCGGGTGACATCGGTCGAGAACGGACGGAAGTTCCAGAACAGCGGCAAGGGCGAAGCCAGCATGCCCGAAGGCGCCGCGATCTTTGAGACCACCGGTGCCTGGGAGGACTTCGCGACGCCGTCCCGCGATCTACGCCTGCTGATCGCCATGGATGTCGTGCGCGGCTTCCCCGATCGCGTGATGCGACGGCCGGAACGATACGCCATGCCGGCCGGCAAGGGCGCGGAC
>JAEXXW010000357.1 GCA_023405565.1 Pseudomonadota bacterium | reverse complement strand
CGGGCGCGGGCCTAAGCAATTGATTTCATTGGCGCTCCCTAGGGGAATCGAACCCCTGTTTCAGCCTTGAGAGGGCCGCGTCCTAACCGCTAGACGAAGGGAGCGTTGGCCCATCAGATAGCCGCGTTCGGCCGGGCACGCAAGCAAAGGCCGCGCGGAGGCGGCCTCTTCGGCTCATATCGACCGGTCGGGGCTCACGGATTGGCAGCTTTGCGGGCCGGAGAGCCGGTATTGGTATTACCGCCACCCGTCCGGCAAATGGTCTTCAGCGCCTTCCATTCCTGCTCGGTCAGGATCGGCGCGCCGGAGACCGGACGGGCATCCTTCTTCATGCGATCCAGCCGCTCGGCGCTCACCGGATGGCTGTCGATGATGGTCGCCACCCGGCCGCCCCCGGTCATCCGCACCAGGAATTCGCCCAGCGGCTCGGGCG
The DNA here is from genome assembly GCA_023405565.1 of Pseudomonadota bacterium. GTDB lineage: Bacteria > Pseudomonadota > Alphaproteobacteria > Rhizobiales > Xanthobacteraceae > Pseudorhodoplanes. Next base: position 3,837 of record JAEXXW010000357.1, on the reverse strand, counting down.
AACGGCCGAGCGCGTGCATGCCACGGATGGCAAAGTCATCCGCCCGCGTTTCCGCCTCGCGCGAATAGGAGGCATCGATGATCGAGCGCGCGGCGAACAGCACCGCACCACCGCCCATGACATCGCCAAACAACAAGCCGATGAGGAACGACGAACCGCCAGTCTGGATCATCTTGCGCATGCCGTCGCGATTGTGCGCATGGCCGAGTTCATGCGCGAGCACCCCGGCCACCTCGTCGACATTCCTGGCCTTCTGCAACAGGCCATCCAGCAGATAGACCTTGCCGCCCGGCAGCGCGAAGGCATTCGGAATCGACGAGGACAAGACCTTGGCCTCCAGCGGCGTATCGAAACCGCTCGCTTCCTTCAGCTTGGTCACCATCTTGGTGAAGGCCGCCTGCCCTTCGGGATTCGTGCAATCCCTGCCGCCGAGAATGGCGCGGGCCTGCCGGTCGACCGCCTCACCCATCCGTTTCTCGATCGCGAAGGGAACGAGCGGCGCCATACGATCGGCGATCAGCGGAATGCCGAATACGGTGACCAGAATGATGGAGCACGCCGCCGCCAGCGACCAGGCGACAATGCGGCCGGTCTGCTTGCCACCGCGCGCCGCATCGAGCGAGGGACATAGCGCCGCGACGTGTTCGGCCGCGGCCTTGTCCTCAATCTCCAGCCGCGCCAGCGCGGGCGCCGACAAGGAGCTCAGCCGCATCGCCCGCGTGGAATCGACCTGCCGTATATCGGCATAGGGCCACGACGCAATCACCGACCCATCTTCGACGATATCGAGCGCGGCATTGAACTGCAGCACCACACGCCGCTTGCGATTGGAGGTGCCGTCATAGAACACGGCAGTCGCCTCCTCCGACGCCACCGGCTGAACAGCGTTTCCGCCGCCCGCCATGTCCGGCGCGGCATCGGGAGCGTTATCAGAAACCACCGACATCGAGACTGTCCGCAAAACCTTCGCCGAGCGCATTCACGGCATCGCCCTGCACGGTGACATTGTCGGCCGCTTCGAGGTTATGCACCACGGTCGTCTCCGCAATCTTCGCCCAGATATCACGCGTGAGATAGAGACGCATGACCAAGTTGAAGCCGATCGCCATCAGAAGATAGCCGAGGCCGAGCGCGGCGAGAATCCCCGGATGCGCGGTGATGATCGCGAACTTGAGTTCGGTCGAACCGGTCGCCGGCGCTACCGCTGCCATGCCGACAGCGAACACGGCACCAAACCACGCCGCCAGCAGCGTCACCAACAGAACCATCCAGCCGACGACCTTCCAGTAGATGCCCAGCAGATCGCCAATATCAAGATCGTTCTCGAACCGCACCTCGCCGATGCGGATGCCGGACATCCACCAGCGCCACTCGATCGCCTTGTACATCGCATAGATGAAGGGCAACGGGACAATCATGAACGCGGCGGGCCAGGTGAGCAGCCATAGCCACCAGCCCTGTTTGAAGAACGAACCACCTGTACCTTCGAAAGATCCCTGCAGATCGCCGTAAGAGGTGTAACGCATCTTGAAGCGCTCGAGGGCGGCCGTGCGCCACGGCAGGGCGAGACCAAACGTGACGGCAACAAAGGCACCCCATAGCGCGGCGCGCCAGGCATAGCTCCAGCCCGAACCGCCCATCCAGAAGCGCACGCCGCGCCAGATCGTGCGCGTCAGGCGGTAACGCCGCGCGCGATAGAGCGCGAAATGCGTGAACAGGTAGAAGAAGATGAAAAGCGGAATCGAGGCGAAGGCCTGATAGCGCTCGGCTTCAAGGCCGATGAAGAAGTAAACGAGATAGATCGGCACCATGATCGCGAGCGCAACGAGGAAGCCGATCAGCAATTCCTTTGCTGTGCCGGTATATTCCGCCGTGTCGCCGCTGACCGATGTGTGCGACCACAGATGCCGGCGCATGTCGGTGGCCAGCCAGAAGCGATAGAAACCGAGTGTGATCAGCTCCAGCCAGGAGCCACGGGTGAGCATCTTGCGAAAAGTGCGGCGCTCGCCGGTGAAGGTGATCCCCTGCGGCGTCGATGGCTGCGGCGGAGGGACCGAAGGAACAGACGTTGGCATAGGCATGTGCATGACGATCATTCGCTTTTGCTGCCGGCGCGCAATCGGAAAAACCCGCGCGGCGCGCCCCCTGGTGGAATGGCCTTTGCCTTTGGTCGATGTGAGCACGATTCAGGTTCAGTGGCCATGACGGCGCTGTGACGCGGTTTAGAATTGGTTGGGGGAATGGGCGAGAGTGCCTGCACCGCCTCGAACCAACGCGAGGTCTGGCGCGACACAATCTGTGAAACGGATACGCCATGACCGATCAACACCGCCAGATCACTTATCTCGCCATGCAGGTCGAAGCCTTGAAAACGGTCATCGTCATGCTCGACGATGCGCTGCGTGTGCGAGACCTCGATTGCCCAACGATCATGAACGAGGCATTCGATCACGCCGTGACCGTGATCGAGACGCGCCGACAAACTCCCGCCCGCGATCGGGCTCTCGCTGTTATCAAGGAGATGCAGCTTTATCTTGGCGCAGACGGGCCGGTGAGCGCGGCTACCCGGAAAACTGATATCTGATTTCAGGTCACGAGGGGGCGTGCGACCGGCCAAAATCCAGTGTCCGCTAAGGAGAAAAAAGATCGCGCGGACATCCGTTCCGGCGGCGCATTACTCACGCGGGATTCCGGTGAAATACAGTCGATCCGGCGCGAAACCACGCCTTTACCCACAACCCGTGTTGCCATTTGAGCACAGGGTGGCGAATTATCACCAAATAAACTTCTTCAAACTTAAAAATGACTTCAATCAAGCCGCTTAAGGCGGCCTACTTGAATCCGCATTCAGAATCTGCCCGGCTAATCCGACTTCATGATCCGAACGTTCGTCACGCTCGCCAGCCTTTTGCTCCTTTGCACGGGCTGTCTTCCCGAAACCGCTGTCGTATCCGGCGTCGGCATTCCCGCGCGCTCGCCGGATAGCGAATTGCGGCGGCTGAGCGATGACGAAAAGACCATTATCCGGCGCAGCGTGCTCACCGACGTATCCAATCCAGCCTACGCTGAATTCCGCTGGACCAAATTTTCTAAGTCGCCCGCCCCGACCGATTATTATTGCGGACAACTGAATGCGCAGACCGAGCCCGGTCGCTGGGTCGGCTTCCGGCCCTTCATTGCGGTCGTGGAGACTGCAAAGGGCGAGATCCGCAGCGCGAGACTGATCGAGCTGTCATCCGACCGGCTCGATGTCGCCGGCGTCGTTTCGAAATGCCGTGAGAATGGCCTTGATGCTTTCGCCACCATCGAAGGCGACGGCCACAACATTCAGTCCGTGAAGTAACACGGGGCCGTCACACGTCGGTGCCGCCAGGCGCGAGCACGGCCAGTGGCTCACCGGCCGTGCAATCATCGCCTCACTCGCTGAACAAGAGCCACCAGATGACGGCTCCGATCACGCCGGCCCAGCCCATGGCCATGATCGCCAGCAAAATTCCGAACAGCACGAAATAGACGCGATCGACGAGCCTCTCCCGTCCCTCGACATCTGACCTGCCCGCCAGCCCAAAATTACGGTGCACGCGATTCATGACGGCCCACCTGTCGTGATGAAGGTCATGCAGAATGCGGTTTGTGATCAGGCTAAAATCGCGGCGTGTCGTAACGCTCGAGGCGGCCACGATGGGCCACCCAGATCAGCGGAGGCGCATCTCGATCAGGGCTTGCGTCCCGATCCTCCGATGCAAGCATCATCATCGGAAGCACGGACGCTTCGAAAACAGCGAAACAATCGCAGCAATGCCAAATATGCTGCAGTCTATCCGGGGTGACATACGC
>JAEXXW010000333.1 GCA_023405565.1 Pseudomonadota bacterium | reverse complement strand
CACATCGCGTCCGTTCACGAACAGGAAGCGATGCGCATTGGCGAGATCGAGCGGTGTCGTCTTCTTCTCGGCAGCCTCGACCTCGGCCCGCGACGGTACATCTGCAATCGGCGGCAGGTCGCGCATGAAGGCACGGAGATCGGTATATTTCCAGTCTTCAACGCGACGCGTCGGCAGCCCCTTGGTCTTCAGCGTCTCGAACGCCTGCTGCCGCTGGCGCGCCACCGGCGCACCGCCCCAGGAGGCTTGGCTTGCGTTGAAATCCGGAAAGCGCGAGAGGATCGCCTCTTCCGCCGCCGACCGTATGAGCGTCAGTTCAGCCATCGCACTCACGCGGCCTCGCCGACATACTGGGCGTAGCCCTTCTCTTCCAGCTCCAGCGCCAGTTCCTTGCCGCCGGTGCGGACGATGCGGCCCTTCGACAGCACATGCACCACATCCGGCACGATGTAATCGAGCAGGCGTTGGTAGTGGGTGATGACGATGAAGGAACGCTCCGGCGAGCGCAGACGATTGACGCCGTCGGACACAATCTTCAACGCATCGATGTCCAGGCCGGAATCGGTCTCGTCCAGCACGGCAAGACGCGGCTCCAGCATTGCCATCTGCAACACCTCATTGCGCTTCTTCTCACCACCGGAAAAGCCGACATTGACCGCGCGCCGCAGCATCTCCTGATTGATCTCGAGCTTGGCGGCTGCGTCGCGCACCTTCTTCATGAAGTCAGGCGTCGACAATTCCGCCTCACCGCGCGCCTTGCGCTGTGCATTCACAGCGGTGCGCAGGAAGGTCATGGTCGCAACGCCGGGAATTTCGATCGGATACTGGAAGGCGAGGAACAACCCCTTGGCCGCGCGCTCATCCGGCTGCATGCCGAGAATGCTTTCGCCGTCGAGCAGGATGTCACCCTCGGTGACGTCGTACTCGTCCTTGCCGGCAAGAACGTAAGAGAGTGTCGACTTGCCTGAGCCGTTCGGGCCCATGATGGCATGCACCTGCCCCTTCTCAACCGTCAGGTCGAGGCCATTGAGGATCTTCTTGCCGTCGATCTCGACATGCAGGTTTTTGACTTGAAGCAGAGGCATCGGTTTTTCCGTTTGTAATCTTCGTCCTGAGAATCCGGCGCTGCCGGCATCTCGAAGGACCAACCCAACTTTTGCCTCATCCGGGTGAAGGACTGACACGCAGCTTCACACGAATGAGGGTTGCAATTATCCCACGCTGCCTTCCAGCGAGATCGAAATCAGTTTCTGCGCTTCCACCGCGAACTCCATCGGCAGTTGCTGCAGCACATCCTTCACGAAGCCGTTGACCACGAGCGCGGTCGCCTCTTCCGCCGACAGGCCACGCTGGCGGCAATAGAACAGCATCTCTTCGGAAATCTTCGAGGTGGTCGCTTCGTGCTCGAACACCGTCGAGGAGTTCTTGGCTTCGAGATACGGCACCGTATGCGCGCCGCACTTGTCGCCGACCAGGAGCGAGTCGCAGTTGGTGAAGTTTCGCGCGCCCGACGCGCGGCGATGTGCCGAGACAAGGCCGCGATAGGTGTTCTGCGATTTGCCGGCAGCGATGCCCTTGGAGATGATCCGGCTCGTCGTGTTCTTGCCAAGATGGATCATCTTGGTGCCGCTATCGACCTGCTGCATGCCATTCGAAATCGCGATCGAATAGAATTCACCGCGCGAATTGTCCCCGCGCAGGATGCAGCTCGGATATTTCCAGGTTATCGCCGAGCCGGTCTCGACCTGTGTCCAGGAGATCTTGGAATTCTTGCCGCGGCAATCGCCACGCTTGGTGACGAAATTGTAGATGCCGCCGCGGCCTTCCGCGTCGCCCGGATACCAGTTCTGGACGGTCGAATACTTGATCTCCGCATCGTCGTGCGCAACCAGCTCAACGACAGCCGCGTGAAGCTGGTTCTCGTCGCGCATCGGCGCGGTGCAGCCTTCAAGATAGCTGACGTAAGCGCCCTTATCGGCGATGATCAGCGTGCGCTCGAACTGACCGGTATTCTTCTCGTTGATGCGGAAATAGGTCGACAGCTCCATCGGGCAGCGCACGCCCGCCGGCACGTAGACGAACGAGCCATCGGAGAACACCGCCGAATTCAGCGTCGCGTAGAAATTATCGGTCACCGGCACGACGCTGCCGAGATACTTCTTCACCAGCTCCGGATATTCGCGGATCGCTTCGGAGATCGGCATGAAGATCACGCCGGCCTTGGCAAGCTCGGCCTTGAACGTCGTCGCGACTGACACGGAATCGAACACCGCATCGACGGCCACACGGCGCTCGCCTTCCGGCCGCACCACGCCCGCCAGCATTTCCTGCTCGCGCAGCGGAATGCCGAGCTTCTCGTAGGTCTTCAGGATTTCAGGATCGACCTCGTCGAGCGAGTTCAGCGCCTTCTTCTGCTTCGGCGCGGCATAGTAATAGTAATCCTGAAAATCGATCTTCGGATAACTCACACGCGCCCAGGTCGGCTCGCGCATGGTCAGCCAGCGGCGATAGGCCTCAAGCCGCCAGTCGAGCATCCATTGCGGTTCGTTCTTTTTCGCGGAAATGAAACGAACGATGTCTTCAGACAGGCCTTTGGGGGCCTTCTCGGATTCGATCAGTGTCTCGAATCCATACTTATACTGATCAACGTCGATACGGCGAACCTGTTCGACGGTCTCTTGTACGGCCGGCATTCTAAACTCCCCTTGCGGTTTCAAGGACCGCAGCGGACGGTGTCGGTTATGGTC
>JAEXXW010000250.1 GCA_023405565.1 Pseudomonadota bacterium | reverse complement strand
TGGCCAAAGCTCAGACCAGGATATCCACGGGCTACGCGCGTGGTATCAGCACCAAGAAACCCCAGGCCGGTGTAAAAGCTGCTAGCGAATGACGTCACCTTGGGTGAGGAAAGAACTATCAATCCGCAATCAACCACCAAAGGGAATATTGTATATCCGACGCGTTCAGCCGGCGCCGAACACTGGCGGTATTCCAAGTTCTGTTAAATGCACCTATCCTCGGTATAATTTAGCTCGGGGGATGCAGTGGCTTTCGAAGACATTACGCCTGCGGCAGTAAATTCAGCAATCGAAGAATTTGATCGGATCGGACGGGAAGCGTTCTTAGATAAGTATAAGATAGGCGCCGCTCGCGGCTACTATGTGTTCGTGAACGGCAAGGAATATGATGCAAAAGCACTCCTGGCCGCCGCACATAGCTATACCGAAGGAAACAAGCCTCTCCCAGCTCGTCAATTTGCAGGCGGAGAATTCACGGTAGTCCGCTTCGAGCGACTTGGTTTTAAAGTCCAAAGACCCAAAGACGAGGTTGGAGACTTCATTCCTTTTGAAGTTGAGCGGATTTATCATCGCCAACGGGACATCCACCAGAGATTTGGCGGCCAAGAGCGTGGCGGAATATGCACACCAGACGGAATACCATTCATTTTCGCGTTCACCGGCGAGAGCGGTGCGCAGTATGGCTATCTCGATAAATGGACCGACGATGGCTCGTTTGAATATGTTGGCGAAGGCCGAACCGGGGACATGCAGTTCGTAAGGGGGAACAAAGCTATCCGGGCCCATGCCGCCACAGGAAAAGATATCCTCCTGTTTGAAGCGCAAAAAAAACAAAAAGGCTTGTACCGATATCTTGGATGCTTTGGTTGCAGCGGCTACGAAACGCGGGCCGGACAAGATATCGAGAACAATCCACGCAAAATTCTGGTTTTTAAACTCGTCCGCTTGGAATCTGTGGAACAAGCCGGAGAGGATGACGCTCCAGCTCCCACAACGGTCGATTTAGAAGCTCTTCGCAAAGCAGCCCTTGCCGCCGTTCAAAGTAGTCCAAACCAAAAAACCGGATCACGCCGAAACTTTTATAAACGGGCAGCAGCAGTGAAAGTATATGTCTTAGCTCGCGCGAATGGCATCTGTGAGTCATGCGCACAAGCAGCTCCATTTCTACGATCGAGCGGCACGCCATATCTTGAGCCCCATCACACACTCCGATTATCGGACGGGGGGCCAGACCATCCTCGTTGGGTAGGCGCAATATGTCCAACATGTCATCGACACATACACCACGGCCAAGGTGGCGCTGAATTGAATGAGAAATTGAAAAGCAAACTCGGAGAAATTGAGCCGGGCTAATTGCCTCCTAGCCATGACGAAGACGCGGATCATGCGCAATTGTACCGCCCACTCGCACACGCCGTGAAGCCAAATTAGCGTGCTTGGGCGGGTATCGCATCATTAGAACAGCAACTATTTTTCGCCAGATAACGGGCTTATTGCCTTGCTGCGCCATTTAACTCCCGGCTTCGCTCCCGATTAGGGGTTGCGAAAACAAATTTTCTTTGTCTTGCAATGTTTGCATGGAACATCGCAGACATGACGCAGATGGACATGCGGTAGGCGCACGCAACACGCCCAGCCGCTCGCGACGATCAGATCGCGCCGAGTTCTTGCCCAACGTTGATGGCAGGACGTTACTCGCACGGCGATGGTCCCAGTACGCGTCCGATATCATCTCGGATCAAGGCGGGGACCAAATGTCCACGGCACGCTTGTTCCTGTGCAAGCGCCTCGCTGCAATCTCAGCAATGATTGATGAACATGAGAGCAATTATATCACCAGCAAAACAATCGATGTGAACGAGTACATCGCTCTCGTGCAAACATCGGTACGATTGAGCAACACGCTTGGACTCAATCGTCGCACCAAGAAGGTGCAGAGCCTCGATGAGTATATCGCCGCCAACTATGGCAATGGCGATACCAATGGTCATGCTCATGATGTGGACGATGATGATGAGGCGCCAAGGCGTGTAAGGCGCATCCGTACCATAGATGCCGATGATGAGGCAGACGATGATTGATAGAGTCCGTCGCATCCGTAGGCAGATCATCCAGCCATCAGGACCATCGATCCTTGATGCCATCGCGGACCCTGCAATGTTCAAGCCATGGTTTAAGAACTTGGCATCGTGGCAAGCGTGGTTCGCATTTCTTAGTGCGCTGTTTGCGCTGCCAATGACGGATGATCAGCGCGCCATCTATGAGGAATGCACGGGCCGCACGGAGTTGCCGGATGCACCAGCCACGGAGGGGTGGCTTTGCTGCGGGCGTCGAGCGGGCAAGTCCTTCGTGCTTGCAGTGATTGCGGTGTACCTCGCCACGTTCCGAGATTACCGGCCCTATCTGCAACCCGGTGAGCGCGGCACGGTGATGGTCATCGCCACAGACCGCAAACAGGCCAGAGTGATCTTTCGGTATGTGATGGGCTTGCTCAAAGGCGTGAGCATGTTCCGCGTGCTGATCGAACGGGACCGGCAAGAGTCAGTCGATCTCACTAACGGCGTGACCATCGAAATTCATACTGCCTCTTTTCGTTCTACACGCGGGCTCACGCTCGTCGCCTGCCTTTTAGACGAGGTAGCATGGTACCGTAGCGATGAAAGCAGTAATCCCGACTACGAAATCCTCAATGCCGTGCGGCCAGCGATGGCAACCATCCCCAATGCGCTCTTGTTGGTGGCGAGCTCCCCATACGCACGCCGCGGCATCCTGTTCAATGCTTGGAAGCGGTCATGGGCCAAGAACGGGGACCCGGTGCTGTTCTGGCGCGCACCTACGCGCCGCATGAACCCCTCCGTGCCGCAATCTGTGATTGATGCGGCCATGGAGGTCGATGCCGCTGCCGCAAGCGCTGAATACCTCGCGGAATGGAGAGCAGATATCGAGGCTTTTATTCAACGCGAAGCCGTTGAAGCTTGCGTGTCGCCTGGGGTGATAGAGCGCCCATTCGTACGTGGCCTCAAATACTCGGCGTTCATCGATCCCGCAGGTGGATCGGGTACGGACAGCATGACGCTGGCCTGTGCTGTTAAGGATAACGAAGCGGCAGTTCTTGTCGCACTACGGGAGCGCAAACCTCCGTTCTCACCCGAAGAGGTGGTTGCCGAGTTTTGTGAAGTGCTGCGCCAGTACAACATCACGAGAGTGATAGGCGATAAGTTTGGCGGCGAGTTTGTGCGCGAGCCTTTCAAGCGGCACGGGATCACATACGAACCGAGCGCGAGGCCGAAGACCGACCTGTTCCGGGACTTTCTCGGGCTGCTCAACTCAAGACGTGCTGACCTGCTCGATAACGAGCGGCTGATTAATCAAATCTCATCCTTGGAGCGCCGCACGGCACGCGGTGGCAGAGACAGTATCGATCATCCGCCCGGCGCGCATGACGATTTGGCAAACGTTGCAGCCGGCGCTTTGGTCAATTTGGTCGTGAGCAAGAGCAGCTACACCTTGGATTACGTGTTTTCGGATCGCGATGAGGGCAGCCGCTTCGACAACGCCGTGGATCGCGTTGCCTCCCTTGAGAGCATGATGACAGGACGGTTTTGGTAATCGGCGCACCAATCAAAAGGATCGAAGACAATGACACATACTCTCGCACGTTCGGTTCGCCTTCACCGGATGGCCGATGGCACTTGGAAGCCTCTTGATGGCCAAGATGACAGTTTGGTGCGCGATGGCGAGGCAATTCATGTCCCGTTTATGCTTATGGACAGCACAAGGTCGATGCCGAGCGCACCTGTCTTCGATGCCTCGCACGCGCGCCCACGCCAAGGCGTGCGGTCGCTTGAGGATCAAGCCCGTTCGGTAGCCAGCCGCAGCAAGTACCAAGATCGCATCAGCGATGCTTGGAAGAATCCGGTCCTGCCGCCAATGCAGCAGAACAAACAGGACGGCCGCCAGCGGACAAGCACCGCCTTTACACCACCGCCGGACGAAGACGCTGACGCCGCCTACGATCGGATGCGGCAGCGCCTTGAAAACCGCTGGCGTAATCCCGTTTGACAACATCACCATGTTCAGGAGTAACGAATATGCATCCCGCAGCGACAGCAACACCGAGGCCCGCACGGGCTGAAAAGCCGAAGACGCCCGATATCGTCAATCGTCGCATGGCCTACTTAGAAGCAGAAATCGACCTTGCTAGCGGCGCCCTAGAAACTGTGCGCGCGCGTGTCAAGGCCGCGCAAAACGTGACGGGTGACGATCCAACCGCAGCCGATGCCATCAAGCGCTTAACGGCCCGCCGCGTGCAGACGATCCAGCATATCGATGAATTGTCACGCCTGCACAATGCCGCAAAGGCTTGGCTTGAAGTTGCAGGCGCGCTGGAATTTGTGAAAGCCGCAGGCAAAATCCCAGACAACCCCGACGCGCTCAAATCCGCTATCGAAGCCCTTCGCGTCGAAATCGCGAAGACGAAACTCGAACTGTCCGAAATCAGCCGCGCACCCACCACGATTTCAAATCTCAAGGGACAGGTCACGGCATTCGTTTCAGCACTTGCCGTCAAAGGCAAACCGCCAACGTGTTCCGTGCAACCGGACGGTCGGATTAATATTGATTTTTCGTCTGGTGGATATCCGGGTCAGGCAATCCACTATCTCGCATGGCTGCATCCGGCCGCCATGACGGAACGCCTCGTGAAAGAATTTGAGGAACGGCAGGCGCATCTCAGCCGCACACCAATGACGGCGGATGAAAAGCAGGATCGCACGGCGGAACTGAAAGCGAAGCTAGAAAAGATTGAACGCAAGGAAGTTGCGTTTGTCGAGGCCGCGATTGATGCCGAGGTCACGGGTATGCGCTTTCGCGCGGACACCGCCATCGATGCCTTTCTTGGTGTTCGCGCGCTACGCCCACCCGTTTCATACGCGAAGGTTTTGTCGGCGTAACGAGATTGCCCTTGGTGTCCTCGCGGTGTCCACCAAGGGTGATGGGTCGAAGGGTTGGTAGCCTCTTCGGCCGACGACCGGCGAGTGTGGAACCTTCACCTTCGCTCTGGGCATGAAACTACCGGGGCAAGGTGTGCGCATCCGAAAGGCGCGCACTACCTCGCCGGTCACTTAAATTTAGTTCCGGCCTGTTGCAGGTCGGTGAAAGGCCCGCTGCAACGCGAGCAGCGGACAGCGTCAAGCCACTGAGTGACGCTGGCATTGAAAACAACCGGTGGCAGCTTCGCACCCTTTCCTTCCCTCGGGGTTGGCGAAGCAATTTTCGGGGAACGTGTGGCGATGTCCTTGCGCGGGGCATCGCCACTTCGATTCTATGAGGCCGGCAATGGAAAGAATTCGTCGCGTCAGAAAGCAGGTACGCGAACCCGGTGCCGGGTATCTCGGATCGCGGCCCGAACGCCGTGACGTTGCAGCACGATATGCCGAACGCGATGCACGAGTGGTTTTGGATGATCGGACACCTGCTGAACGCTGGCTTGGCGATCCCCGATCATGGGAGTCGGCGCGAGCACAGAGGTACCCAACCGACAACGACATTGCCGCCGCATCGCTGTTCGCCTTCATCGTGTCGAACAAGCTCAGGAGCATTGCCAATGAATGATCCCCTGATCGTTGGCCTTGTTGTCGCTATGGGCTTGCTCGTCCTTGCTTGCCTCCCGTCTCTGAAATGAGACGCTGAGCAGCGGCGTGACAGGCGTTTCGCCAGCAGCGGCCTGTGAAACCCGTCAAACGCCACCAAAACGTCTGCTATGGCGGCTGTGGGCGGGCCAAATCGGGGGCCAACCCCCCATCAAAAGCACGACCCGGGCTATAGTCGGGATTAGCAGGCGAATGACGCGATTTAGGGGGCGCCGCCATAAGCAGCGCCAAAACCGGATTTGACGCCATGCAGCCCGGCGAAGAACGCCAAAGCGCCCGGATCACTTGCTTGCCCTCAATGGTTGTGATCTTCTGTTAGAGTTGTACTGCTGGGGACAGTGATGGCGTCGAGGCTTTTTCGTTTTCGTATATTTGGGTTATTCGGTCTCTACGACCACGACATCGGACTAAAGATCGAGGATCGCATTACGATCATTATCGGCCCGAACGGCCGAGGGAAAACAGTCTGCCTCAAGATT
>JAEXXW010000173.1 GCA_023405565.1 Pseudomonadota bacterium | reverse complement strand
GCGGATCGCCGACCGCGATCTAGCAACCTTGCAGCGCAATCTCGTGCTGTCGCATGCGGCCGGTGTTGGCGATCCTGTTCCGGCGTCTATTGTGCGCCTGATGATGGCACTGAAGCTCGTCAGCCTCGGACGTGGTGCGTCGGGCGTGCGACGCGAGACCCTGCAGCTTCTGGACGGCATGCTCGCCGGCCATGTCATACCCGTTGTGCCAGCGCGCGGATCGGTCGGTGCATCGGGCGATCTCGCACCACTCGCGCATATGACCGCAACGATGATCGGCGAAGGCGATGCCTTCTATGGGGGCGAGCGCATGCCGGCGGTCTATGCGCTCGGCCGCGCAGGACTTGAGCCAATTGTGCTCGGTCCGAAGGAAGGCCTGGCGCTGCTGAACGGCACGCAATTTTCCACCGCGCATGCACTGCACGCCCTGTTCGCCATCGAACGTGTCTTTCAGTCCGCGCTGATCACCGGCGCTCTCTCGACCGATGCGGCGCGCGGCTCCGACACGCCATTCGATCCGCGCATCCAGGTGTTGCGTGGCCATCGCGGACAGATCGACGTTGCTGCATCGCTGCGCGCATTGATGGATGGCAGCAAGATCCGTGCCTCGCATCGCACCATCGACGACCGCATTCAGGACCCTTATTGCCTGCGCTGCCAGCCGCAGGTGATGGGCGCGGCGCTCGACGTGATGCGGCAGGCGGCCGCGACACTGACCATCGAAGCCAATGGCGTCTCCGACAATCCCTTGGTGATGACCGATAGCGGCGACGTCATTTCCGGCGGCAATTTCCACGCCGAGCCTGTCGCTTTCGCCGCCGACACGCTGGCGATGGCGATCTGCGAGATTGGTTCGCTGGCCGAACGCCGTATCGCCATGTTGACCGACCCGGCCTTGTCCGGCCTGCCGGCATTTCTCACACCGCAACCGGGACTGAATTCCGGCTTCATGATTGCCCAGGTGACGGCTGCCGCGCTCGTCTCCGAGAACAAGCAGATGGCGATGCCGGCGAGTGTCGATTCCATTCCGACCTCCGCCAATCAGGAAGACCATGTCTCGATGGCCGCGCATGGAGCGCGGCGCCTGACGCAGATGGCGCAGAATGCCGCCAACATCGTCGGCATCGAGCTGCTGGCGGCGACGCAGGGGCTGGAATTCCATGCGCCGCTGGCATCGAGCCCCACGCTGGAGAATGTCCGCCGTCTGTTGCGCCGGCATGTGCCGAAGCTCGAACACGACCGGAAAATGGCGCCTGATATCGAGACGGCCTCCGACATGGTCATGTCCGGAGCCATGATCGAAACCATCGGTGCAGGCACATTGCCGTCGCTGGACAGTTCGACGGAAACAAAAAAATAAGCAGCAAAGAATAAGGTGGCCACATCATCATCGGCTGATAACGGTGCGCCATGAGCAGTGAAACGCCCGCCAACTTCCCTGATCCGGCATCCGTTCCAGGGGCGACACATCGCGTGCCAAACGGTGTGGCGAGTGCCCTCGCCGTGATCATGATCCTGCTGGCGCTGGTCGGCGCCGGTGCCTCTCTCGCGAATCTCAGTTGGACCGAACGATACTGGCTCTATCTTGTACCCATCTTCGGCCTGATCTGCACGATTGCGGCATGGTTTCACACCCGCAGCTTCGACCGGACAGTGTTCCGGCAGATTCTGCACTGGCTTGCGGTCGGGGTCGTGATCGCGGTGGACTTTCGCTATCTCAGCCGCAGCGGCGAGCAGACATCGGGTGCTACGGGCCTCAGCTCACTGCTCATTCTTGCTCTTGGCTGTCTGCTGGCCGGCATTCATCTGGAATGGACATTTGCTTTAGTCGGCCTGTTGCTGCTGATGACGGCGATCATTGTGGCTGTTGCGCAGGAATACATAGCACTGGTGTTGCTGATCGGCTTTGTGCTGATCGCCATCATTCTGACCCTGTATTACCTGAAGAAGAAATGGACCGCGTGATCGTCACTGGAACTGATACTCGGTTAATGCGCTTCCGCCGCGAGCACGGCTTCGGCGCGGATCTCCTCGGTCAGCCGCGCCTTCAATTCGGAAAACTCCGGTGAGGTCTTGATCGTGTAGTGACGCGGATAGGGCAGCGTCACACGCACATCGGCCTTGATGCGACCGGGGCGCGCACTCATCACCAGCGTGCGCGAAGCAAGGAAGATCGCCTCCTCGATATCATGCGTGACGAACAGCACGGTCTTTCGTTCGCGCTCCCAGATACCGAGCAGCAATTCCTGCATCAACGCACGCGTCTGATTGTCGAGCGCACCGAAAGGTTCGTCGAGCAGCAGGATCTCCGGATCATTGGCGAGCGCACGCGCGATTGCGGTGCGTTGCTGCATGCCACCGGAGAGTTGCTTGGGATAATGCCGTGCAAAACTCTGCAAGCCGACGCGCTCCAGCCATTGCGCGACGATGGTATTGCGCTCAGCCACCGGCACGCCTTTTTCGCGCAAACCGAAGCCGACATTCTCTGCGATCGTCAGCCATGGGAACAGCGTATAGGACTGAAACACCATGCCGCGATCCGGCCCCGGCCGCGTCACCGGCTTGCCATCGAGCAAAATCTTTCCGGTCGTCGGCGTATCGAGACCAGCAACAAGACGCAGCAAGGTGGATTTGCCGCAACCCGACGGCCCGAGGATGGTCACGAAATCATTGTCGGCAATGTCGAGATTGGTCGGCTCGAGCGCACGCGTCGGCACACCGCCATGCACCGCCGGGAAAACCCGCGTGACGTTTTCGATGTGGAGCTTGCTCATATCTTGCTCCACGGGAAGAGCCGGCGATTGGCAGCCTTGAACAGGAAGTCCGACACGAGCCCGATAATGCCGATAATAATAATGCCGAAGATGATCTGACCGGTCGCCAGCAACGCCTGGCTATCGATGATCATGTGACCGATGCCGGATGACGAGCCGATCAGTTCGGCAACGATCACATAGGTCCACGCCCAACCAAGCACGAGACGCAGGATTTCCGCGATGTCCGGCGCGGCCGACGGGATCAGAACGCGCGCGAGAATGCCGCGATCGCGAGCGCCAAGCGTCAGCGCCGCCTCGACAAGATCGCGCCGTACGCTGGCGACGCTGCCCGCCACCATCAGGATGATCTGGAATACCGCGCCAATGAAGATGACAAGGAGCTTCTGCAATTCGCCGATGCCGGCCCACAGGATCAATAGCGGAATGAATGCCGAGGCCGGCAG
>JAEXXW010000301.1 GCA_023405565.1 Pseudomonadota bacterium | reverse complement strand
TGCCCTGGCTCTCGAAACTGACGAAGGGAATGTCCTCCAAGGGCTCGGCGGCTGCGGCAAGAAGAGCCGCCATCTTTGGAGCGGCTTGTGCGGCGTCCTTCGACCAGCCGGCATTCTCGCGAATATTGACGAAGCTGATAGCGGGATTGCCGGTCTCAGCGCCAACCTCGGAAAAAACCGGCGCCTCCTGCGTGCAGGCCACCGTAATGGCATCATGCGCTGTCGCCAGCTTGCGGAAACGGTCGAGTTCCGATCGGCAGAGCTGGCGGCCCGATGTCAGGTCCGAACCGCGACACGTGCGCTGCAATGCGTTGATATCGAGCGGCATGGTGTCCTCGCAGGAACACACCACGATCTGCCGCTTATCCTCTGCCATTGGCTCTCCAAACTCGCGCCCGGCTGTATCTGTTGTCCGGGTGGTCTTGCCGGTCAATAGCTTATAACTATACCAAACTAAAGATAGGTCATGTCGCAGATGCCGCCAGTCACGCGCACCCGTATTTCCAGTTCCACGGCCTCGGCCATTGCGTTGCCGCCGCCGTTTCGGCTGGTCACCTTGCGGGAGGCGGGTGACGCCTTCGCGCATGCCATGGCGCATGCGGCCGAGGAGGGGGCCGGAACGCTGGTTTATGTCGGCCGCTTCGATCTGGCGGAGTTCGCTGTGGTATTGGAGCCGGACGAGCCGCTCTCGCTGGCACGCCGCTCATTATATGCGGGCATGGTGGCGCTGGCCGATGCCCTCTCCGTGATTGCCCCGCCGGAGACGCCGATCACGGTCGATTGGCCCGATTCCATCCGCGTCAATCTTGGTCTGGTTGGTGGCGGACGGTTGGGTTGGCCGGTGGATGCCGATGAGAATGAGCCGCCGCAATGGCTGGTCTTCGGTGCGATGATCCGTCTTGTATCGCTTGGTGAAGGGGAGGCCGGATTGCGCCCCCTTACGGCGGCGCTTGAAGACGAAGGGTTCGACGGTCAGGCATCCGACCGCCTGGTGGAGGCGTTTGCGCGCCACCTCATGATGATATTCGACACCTGGCAGGAGCAGGGATTTTCTGGCGCTGCAAAAACCTATCTGCCTTATCTTGCAGGAGACTCCGAAAAGGGGCTTCGCCGCGACATCGATGAGAATGGCGATCTGCTCGTTCGCCGCGTCGGCAAGGCAGATGTGCAGCGGCGGAAGTTGTTGCCGATGTTGGCGCAGCCGTCCTGGTTCGATCCGGATGAAAGGGGGCCGCGGTCATGAAATTGCTGCGGGCCATCCGTCTCGATCCCTCCGACACATTCGTATTCGAGCGTGCGGCCGAGCCCGGGGAATGGGCTGTCGCGGGCGGCTTCGTCTTTGCCGATGCGGACCCCGCAAATTTACAGGGCAAGGAGAGGACCGCTTTTCGCGCAGGATTTCTGGGGGTCGATACGCTCGGATGGTCAACACTGGTGCAGATTGTCGATGCCAGTGCCCAGGACCGCGCGCATTTGGTTGAGGTCCTGGCGCAGCGGCTGATGCAGAATTTCGGTGCTCCCGATCTCAAAATGGCGCAGGCTGCAGCCGAGGAAGAAGTGAGCTTCACGGAATCGCTCTGCATCCATCCGAGCGATACGTTGATCGCCGTGCATCGGACGTTTGAAGACGGAGAATTGCGCGAGGCTTTCCGCAGCCTGCGGCCTCGCGGTGGTGCGAAGGCGTTCCGGGCTTTCTCGTTCCTGGATGTGGAAGGCGAAGAAGACGAGACACCCGAAGACAGGATCGATCTTGTGAATCTGGCGCGGGAGAGCAGCAAGTGAGGGATTTCTGGTTGGCCTGCGGGCATCATTTGCTCGACCGCGAGGAGAGCAGAGGTCTCGTTATTACCGACGAGTTTCTGAAAGTGTATCTGGCACGGCCCGAACTGGCTCCGCCACCGGAAGCCTGCGCGGTTGAAAAGACGCTTCACGCGGCACTGCTGGCGGAGCCGCGACGCGCCGTTTCGAAAAGCGATATCGCCGCGATGGCTGACGAAGATGCGCAGGAAAACTGGTCGTTTATGATCGCCTTTCGCGATCATCTGCTTCGCCACAAGACGATCGAAGCTGCCTATGTTGATCTGGTGCGTCATGGCATGGGCTCCACGCCGCCTCTCTTTCTCAACCAGCTTGTGCACGTGATCCTGCGCAATGCGCTGGATGGCTGCGAGGACCCATTGGTCCTGCGCGCTGCCGAAATCTTCTTCCGCCCGCAGCGTTTGACCCTGCATGATGGCTCGCTGATCGCAGCCGATGAGGAAACCATCGGCGGCACAGGCGCGACGCCGGCCTCACCGTTGGTGTCGATGCTGGGCATCCCGGCGCAGGCCGATATCGATGTGCTCAACGAGGACAATGCAGATCTCTATTGGGAGCATAGCGACCTGTTTCACAGTGCCATTGATCTGACGGCCGGGCGTAGCGGTCTTGCCGCGCTCGCCACCGTCATTCGGCACTGGATCGGTCATGTGCTCGGTCTCGACGTGCAGGTCGAACCGCTTACGGAAATGCGCGATATCAATTTGACTTGGTATGTCGGTCTTGATGCGGAGGCGACGCGGATCGGCAATGCCTTGTGGAATGGGGAGGAACTGAGTGAGGTAGACCAGAATCAGGTGGTTGGCCTCTTTCGCCTGACATTCCGGGACCCACATATTGTTCTGGAGAAGGTCGGGAACGAGCCGGTCTATCTGATCCTTGCGATGTCGCAGGCCAAGGTCATTCGCATGAAACCGCAGAATCTCATCACCGGCCTTCCGATCCGTCAGCTTGATATGGCGTCATGAGCACAGCATTCGCTCAGATCCCGATCGGTGTGGTGGTTGCAAGGCGAAAGGCGGCCAGCAAATGGATCGACTATACGTGGCAGCCGGTCTCGATCCTGGTCGGCCAGCCAGAAGCTGCACCGTGGACCAAATTGTCGGATGACGGCGATACCGCGACATTTTACGCGGGGACCGCGATGTTTGAATTGTATCGTAGCGATACGGCGAGCTACCGCGACAATCTGGCCGGCGACAGCGCCGTATGGGCTGTATTGCAGCCATCGGGTGGCGAATTTCCCTACGATGTTGTGAAGGTGACAGCCGATCCGACGGAGGGCGAAGCTTTTGCCGGCGTCGGAGACAATATTGTTGAAAGCCTGCCGATGCCGGAAGCTTTGCGCGAGCTTGTGGCCGCTTTCATCGCCGAGCACCATATCGAGCGACCGTTCTTCAAGCGCAAGCGCACGGAAGCCGATCCTGAAGCGCTTGGGCGGCACAGTCCGCTCTACGATAAACAGGACAATCGTAAACCGGACGAGCCCAAGCCATGAATGGCGAGTCTGACGACTTTCTCTCGCGCTGGTCTCGCCGCAAGCAGCAGGTGGCGCGCGAAGCTGCGTCGTTGAGAGAAAAGGAAAATGTTGCGAAGGGCGAGGAAGCCGCCGGCTCCTTGGCCGCAAAGGACGCGACAGCGTCTGCAGAGTCCGCCGGGGAGCCGCTCTTCGATCTCAGCAAACTGCCTTCGCTCGATTCGATTGGCCCCGATTCCGATGTGAGCCTGTTTATGCAGCCGGGAGTACCGGCGTCGTTATCCCGTGCGGCGCTTCGTCGCGCCTGGTCGGCAGATCCTGCTATCCGTGACTTTATCGGCCTGTCGGAGAACTCATGGGACTTCACCAAGCCTGAAACCATCTCGGGTTTTGGTCCACTTTTGCCGATCGATGACGTCAAAAAGCTGCTGGCAAACATCATCAGCGACGATGACAGGGCTGATGAAAAAGTTGCGACGACGGCATTGCAGCAACCCGATACCGAGGGGGACGGTCGGGCGGTCGCGTCTCAAGCCGCTGACGTTGATAGCAATTCTGTTGCGGTTGAAATGCCTGTCCCGGAACAATCGGGCGATGAGCTGCGTTGCACAAAAATCGATCCCGCAACGCAACATGAAAAGCCAGGCGATGAAGCCTCTGCGCCTCTATTGGGACGGCGCCATGGCGGAGCACTCCCGACCTAATCCTTTGGTCTGATGTGACAAATTCCGCAGTCATAGCCTTGCACTATTGACCCATTCCAATCTAAGAGCCATTCTTCTTTTGAAGGCTTCTGAGATGGAGCTATTGCTTATTTTCTCGGCAATGAGATGCGCGACGTCGGACTTGAGGAAGCAATAAGGGCTGCTGGCGGTATTACCGAACTGGCGCGCCGTATTGGTATTTCGCAACCATCGGTATCGAACTGGGAACGCGTCCCTGCCGAGCGGGTTCTGGCCGTCGAAGCGGCGACAAATATCGGCCGGGCTGTATTGCGGCCTGATCTTTACAGCGATCAAAACGATGTCGACGAAATCGCGGCTGCGCGCGCACATGAATATGCGCTGCTCTCTGCATTGCTGTCGCGTGCTCCGGACGCTGCGCTGTTGAAAACCGTGCAGCGGTTGAAGGGTGATGCAACTCCCCTTGGCCTCGCCCATATCGAACTCGCGGATGCGGCATTGCAAACCAGCGTGCAGGCGGTTGAGCGCGAGTATTTCAATCTCTTCATCGGTCTCGGACGCGGCGAGTTGCTGCCTTACGGTTCCTATTATCTGACCGGTTTTCTGCATGAGCGCCCGCTTGCCCGTTTGCGCGAAGATCTCGTGGCGATCGGTCTCGAACGCAGCGAAGGCAATTTCGAACCGGAGGACCATGCCGCAATCCTGTGCGAGATCATGTCCGGTCTTGCGGGCGGTCGTTTCCCCGCTCCGGCTGGGACGGACCAACTGGTTTTCGAAAAGCATCTCGCGCCGTGGATCGGCCGTTTCTTCGCCGACCTTGAGAATGCGCAAGAAGCGAATTTCTACCGGCGCGTCGGAACGCTCGGCCGAGTGTTCATCGAGATTGAAATGGAATCCTTCGCGTTGCCAGCCTGAGCGCGAAGTGCAGAGGACAAAAGAGGAGACGGTGATGAAACGTGACAGCAAGACGGCAATCGGACGTCGCGATGTCCTGCGTGTCCTTGGCGCCGGTGCCGGCGCCGCCGTTACAGCCGCAGCTCCGCTTGCAACGGCCGCGCATGCGGACAGCGAGAACAATGATGAGAAGCGGAAGGCTCGCTATCAGGCGAATTCCGCAGAGGTCCAGACCTATTACCGGGTCAACCGGTATCCGAGCTGAGGAGGCATAGCCGTGCTGATCAGAAGAACAGAACGCGAGAAGCGCCGCGGTAACCTCGCGGCCTCGCTCGGCAATCAATCCGTTGGCGGACTTGATCGCCGTACGTTCCTGCGCCGCTCTGGTCTCGCCGCCGGCGGATTGGCGATGATTGGTTCATTGCCGCTCGCTGGCATGCGCAAGGCCGAAGCCGCCGGCACCATGCCGACGGGTGCGGGTGTCACCGTCCGCAAGAATATCTGCACGCATTGTTCGGTCGGTTGCACTGTTGTGGCCGAAGTGCAGAACGGCGTGTGGGTCGGTCAGGAGCCGGGCTGGGATTCCCCGATCAATCGCGGTTCGCATTGCGCCAAGGGTGCATCGGTGCGCGAGCTTGTGCATGGCGATCGCCGCCTGAAATATCCCATGAAGCTGGTTGACGGCCAGTGGACGCGGATGTCCTGGGATGCCGCCATCGACGAAATCGGCGACAAGCTGATGGATATCCGGGGCAAGGCGGGACCGGATTCGGTGTACTGGCTTGGCTCGGCGAAGTTCTCCAACGAGGGCGCCTATCTCAATCGCAAGTTCGCCGCCTTCTGGGGAACGAACAACTCAGACCATCAGGCGCGTATCTGTCACTCGACGACGGTTGCCGGCGTAGCCAATACCTGGGGCTACGGCGCGATGACCAACAGCTACAACGATATCCGCAATTCAAAGACGCTCGTTTTCCTTGGTGGCAATCCGGCGGAAGCGCATCCGGTCTCGCTGCAGCATCTGCTCGAGGGCAAAGAGCTGAATCGAGCGAACTTCATCGTCATCGATCCGCGTATGACCCGCACGGCCGCGCATGCGACCGAGTATGTGCGCATCCGGCCTGGCACCAATATCGCGACGATTTGGGGCATCCTCTGGCACGTTTTCGAGAATGGCTGGGAAGACAAGGAGTTCATCGCGCAGCGCGTCTACGGCATGGACGATATCCGCAAGGAAGTCGCCAAATATACGCCGGATGAAGTCGAGCGCATTACCGGTGCGCCCGGTGCGCAATTGCGCCGTGTTGCCGAGAAAATGGCCAAGGAGCGCCCCGCGACACTGATCTGGGCCATGGGCCAGACGCAGCATACGACCGGTACGGCCACGGTGCGCGCGAGTTGCGTGCTGTTGCTGGCGACCGGCAATGTCGGCGGCTGCGGTAACGGCGCCAACATCTTCCGCGGCCATTGCAACGTGCAGGGCGCGACGGACCTTGGCCTCGATATCACGACGCTGCCGCTCTATTACGGCCTCGCCGAAGGTGCGTGGCGGCACTGGTCGCGTGTTTGGGAAGTCGATTATTCCTACTTTGAAGGCCGCTTCGACACCATCACCGGTCCCGATGGAAAGCCGGTGAAGATGATCAACGCGCCGGGCATTCCGTCGACACGCTGGTTCGATGCGGCGATGTTGCCGAAGGACCAAGTCTCACAGAAAGACAATGTGAAGGCGATGATGGTGTTTGGGCATGGTGGTAATACCATCACCCGTATGCCGGAAGCCGCCAAAGGCATCGAGAAGCTGGAGCTGCTGGTCGTCGCCGATCCGCATCCGACAACCTGGGCGGCGCTGTCGGAGCGCAAGAACGGCACGTATCTTCTGCCGATCTGCACACAATTCGAAACCTCCGGCTCACGCACGGCCTCGAACCGCTCGATCCAGTGGGGCGAACAGGTCGTCAAGCCGATCTTCGAATCGAAGAACGACTACGAGGTGATGTATCTCCTCGCCAAGAAGCTTGGTTTCGCCGACTTGATGTTCAAGAACATCAAGGTCGAGAACAACCAGCCTTCGCCGGAAGACATCCTGCGCGAGATCAATCGTGGTGGCTGGTCGACCGGCTATTGCGGCCAGTCGCCGGAGCGTCTGAAAGCGCATATGGCTAACCAGAAGGACTTCGATCTCGTCACGTTGCGGGCGAAGGACGGCCCGGCCAAGGGCGACTATTACGGCCTGCCATGGCCATGCTGGGGAACACCGGAATTCAAGCATCCCGGCACGCACACGCTCTACAACACCAGCCTGGCCGTGAAGGATGGCGGTGGCACTTTCCGTGCGCGCTTCGGCGTCGAACGCGTCGTGAAGACGAAGGTGGTGGAGAACGGGCAGGAGGTCGAGCGCGAGCAGAAGTTCAACTTGCTGTCCGAAGGCTCATGGTCCAAGGATTCTGAAATCCAGGACGGGTATCCGGAATTCACCCTTGGCGTGCTGAAGAAGCTTGGCTGGGACAAGGATCTGACCGAAGCTGAAATGGCGGTGATCCAGAAGGTCAGCCCTGCCAATCCCGACAGCGTGGCCTGGTCGACCGATCTCTCCGGCGGCATCCAGCGCGTGGCGATCAATCACGGCTGTATTCCTTACGGAAACGGCAAGGCGCGCGCGAATGCGTTCGGTCTGCCGGATGCCATTCCGGTCCATCGTGAGCCGATCTATTCGCCAAGGCCTGATCTCGTGGCGAAGTATCCGACGCTTCCGAATGCACGGCAATTCCGTCTGCCGAATATCGGCTTCGACGTGCAGAAGGCGGCGGTGGAGAAGGGCATTGCCAAGCAATTCCCGATTGTCCTCACGTCCGGCCGGCTTGTCGAATACGAAGGCGGCGGTGAAGAAACCCGTTCGAACAAATGGCTTGCCGAATTGCAGCAGGACATGTTCGTCGAGATCAATCCGGCGGATGCGGTCGAACGCGGCATCAAGGACGGCGGCTGGGTCTGGGTAACCGGTCCCGAGAACAATTCACGCGCCCGAGTGAAGGCACTCGTGACGGAACGTGTTGGCAAGGGAGTGGCCTGGTGTCCATTCCACTTCGCCGGCTGGTTCCAGGGTGTCGATCAGCGCGGCAATTACCCGAAAGGGGCTGATCCGATCGTTCTGGGCGAAAGCGTGAACGGGGTTACAACCTATGGCTACGATCCGGTGACCGGCATGCAGGAACCGAAAGCAACACTCTGTCAGATCCGGGCGGCGTAAGGAGACGCAACAATGGCTCGTATGAAATTTCTTTGCGACGCCGACCGTTGCATCGAGTGCAACGCTTGCGTCACAGCTTGCAAAAACGAAAACGAAGTACCGTGGGGCATCAATCGCCGGCGTGTCGTCACCATCAATGACGGCAAGCCGGGCGAGCGCTCGGTATCCATGGCCTGCATGCACTGCACCGACGCGCCCTGTGCGGCGGTGTGCCCCGTGAGTTGCTTCTACACCACGGCAGATGCCGTGGTGCTGCACTCGAAGGATCTGTGCATCGGTTGCGGCTATTGCTTCTACGCATGCCCCTTCGGCGCGCCGCAATATCCGCGCGTCGGCAATTTTGGTTCGCGCGGCAAGATGGACAAATGCACCTTCTGCGCCGGCGGTCCGGAAGCCGACGGTTCGCAAGCCGAATTCGACAAATATGGCGCAAACCGTCTGGCTGAGGGCAAGTTGCCGATGTGTGCCGAGATGTGCTCGACCAAGTCGCTGCTGGCCGGCGATGGCGAGATCATCGCTCAGATCTACAAGGAGCGTGTCGTCAAGCGCGGCTATGGCTCCGGCGCCTGGGGTTGGAAGACCGCCTACAAGGAAACGATTGCATCTTAATTCGTGTGGCGACCGGATGGCTCTTGCGGGCCATCCGGTGTGCAGGCCAACAGAGACACATCAAGGAGGAAGGCAATGGCCAGTTTCATGAGGACCATTCGCCTGGCGATCGGCGCCATCGCACTGTTGTGCGTCATTGCGGCTGTTGCCCCGGTCAGCGCCCAGGATCGCAATCCCGACGGCTCGGTGAACCCCACCGCAAGTTCGGTGAAGGAAGATCAGCTGCTTAAGGAATTGCGGATCATTCGGGGCAGGGGAACGATCCCCGATACCAAGTCCTACAATATCGAGCAGCCAGCCGGCCGCGAGTGGCGTGAATTCCATCAGGTCACGCTCTACTGGATCGGCGCCATTGCCATTGTCGGCATGCTCGCGCTGCTGGTCGGTTTTTATCTCGTTCGCGGCATGGTCAAGATCCAGAATGGTCGCTCGGGCCGAACTGTCGTGCGCTTCAACGCATTCGAACGGTTTGTTCACTGGATGACGGCAGCCTGCTTTATCGTGCTCGCAGTGTCTGGCCTCAATATCACCTTCGGCAAGGTTCTGCTGTTGCCATTGATGGGAGAACCGACCTTCGCAGGCTGGTCGCAATGGGGAAAATACGCCCATAACTATCTGAGCTTCCCCTTCACGATTGGTGTTGTTGTGATCTTCCTGATGTGGATCGCCGGCAACATTCCGAACCGCGTGGATATCGAATGGCTCAAGCGCGGCGGTGGCATTGTCGGTGACGATCATCCACCGGCCTATCGCTTCAATGCCGGCCAGAAGGGCATTTACTGGATCGTCGTTCTCGGCGGCGCGGCTGTCGCGGTGAGCGGCTATATCCTGATGTTCCCGTTCTATGGCGGCCTGACCATCTCCGGAATGCAGACGGCCCAGATTGTGCACAGTATCGTCGGCGTGCTGTTCATCGCCGTGATGCTGGCTCATATCTATATCGGCACGATCGGCATGGAAGGCGCGTTCGAAGCGATGGGCACTGGCGAGGTCGATGTGAACTGGGCCAAGCAGCACCATAGCCTGTGGCTCGAAGAGGAAAACCGCCGCATGCATGGTGCGGCACCACGTGCGACGCCAGCCGAATAGGTTCCGCGTATCGGCTGTTGAAAGAAAAACGCCCGGCGATGAGGTCGCCGGGCGTTTTTCTTATCTGATGGATGGGCGAGCGGAGCGACGTATCGCCGGGTCGTCCTGGGCTCAGCCTTCGCGGCCGTAATAGTTGACGACCTCCTGCTGATCCAGGCGAACGGATCCGCTGCTGCTGGTGTCGGCGGTGGCTACGCTCCGCTGGACGGAATTCAGGCCGAAAGCCCAAACCGTGCCAAGCAAGGCCGCTGCAACGACTGCTAAAACGAATGTGCGCATGTCATGCTCCCGGATCACAAACCGTGTCACGTTGTCATTGAATATAATACCTGCCCTTTAAGAGACCGTCACGCGCTTCTTTCCATTTGGCGGCTGTTCGAAGCGACGGCAACCCTTGCTTGGCGGATTTCCGGCCGAGCTTTTCTTGGAGCGGTTTCTGTCGTCGCGAGGGGGGATCGTTGTTGCGATGAGCTCACCCCGCTCGGGCTTCGGGCTCCAGTTTTGGCTGATCCTGGTTTAGCGCATGTTTTTCCTCCGACGCATCCGTGCGGCTGAATATGCGTTGCACCACGACGAAGAAGACCGGAACCATCAGCAAGGCGAGGACAACGACGGCAATCATGCCGCCCATCACCACCG
>JAEXXW010000298.1 GCA_023405565.1 Pseudomonadota bacterium | reverse complement strand
CGCCAAGGACATGCATTATTACACCCCGGACGGCCGGGCCATCATCGACGGCGCCGCCGGCCTGTGGTGCACCAATGCCGGCCACAGCCGCGATCCGATCGTCAAGGCGATCCAGGCGCAGGCCGCTGAAATGGATTTCGCGCCGCCGTTCCAGTACGGCAACCCGAAATCGTTCGAACTGGCGAGCCGCATTGCGGCCCTCGCGCCGGCCGATCTCGATCACGTCTTCTTCTGCAATTCCGGTTCGGAAGCGGTCGACACTGCGATGAAGATCGCGCTCGCCTACTGGAACGTGAGCGGGCAGGCGCAGCGCGCACGCTTCATCGGCCGCGAGCGCGGCTATCACGGGGTCGGTTTCGGCGGCATGTCGGTCGGTGGCATTGCCAACAACCGCAAGGCCTTCGGCACCATGCTGGCCGGTGTCGATCATCTGCCGCACACTTATAATCGCGAGCATCAGGCATTCTCGCGCGGCGAGCCGGATTGGGGCGAGCATCTCGCCGACGAGCTCGAACGTCTGGTCGGCCTGCATGGCGACAACACCATCGCCGCCGTGTTCGTCGAGCCGATGGCGGGATCGACCGCGGTGCTGCCGGCGCCGAAGGGTTACCTGAAGCGGCTGCGCGCGATCTGTGACCGCTACAAGATCTTGCTGGTGTTTGATGAGGTCATCACCGGCTTTGGCCGTCTTGGTCATGCCTTTGCCGCCGAACGCTATGGCGTCGTGCCGGACATGATCACCTTTGCGAAGGGCGTGACGTCTGGCGCCGTGCCGATGGGCGGCGTGCTGGTGCGCAAGGGCATCCACGACGCCTTCATGAACGGCCCCGAACATGCCATTGAGTTCTTCCACGGCTACACCTATTCGGCGCATCCGCTCGCGGTCGCGGCCGGTCTTGCGACACTCGATCTCTATCGTGACGAAGGTCTGTTCGAGCGCGCGAAGAAGATCGAGCCGATCTGGTACGACGCCTGCATGACACTGAAGAGCCTGCCGCATGTGCTCGACATCCGCTGCGTCGGTCTCACGGTGGGCATCGATCTGTCGTCGAAGCCCGGCGCGGTCGGCCAGCGCGGCTTCGAGGCGATGGAGCGCGGCTTCCATGACGAAGGCATCATGCTGCGCGCGGTCGGTGACTCGCTCGCCATGTCGCCGCCGCTGATCGTCAGCGAGGCGCAGATCGGCGAGATCTTCGAGAAGACGGCGAAGGTCATCAAGGCCGTCGCCTGAGCGGGCGCATCGCAGGGTTGCAGGGGCGGTCTGGCATCTTCGCCGGGCCGTCCCTAAGCTTGCGTGTCTGACATTCACTCCGGGGCATCATGGGCAAGACAATCATTCAGCCGGCCGGCATGGCCGAGGCCGTCGGTCCTTTCTCGCGCGCCATTCTCATTGACGGTCATCTGCATATCGCCGGCACCACGGCGCTCAGCCACATCACTGGCGACTATTACAAGCGCTATGTACCGGGCACGATCGAAGAACAGACGCGGCTGACGCTCGACAACATCAGGATGTGCGTGGAGGCAGCCGGTGGCACCATGCGCGACATCTACAAGGTCGTGATCCAGTTGAAAAACCCGGCGGATTATCAGCGCATGAATGCCGTACGCGCAAAATATTTCAAGGACGAGCCGCCGATCAGTACTTGTTATCAGGCCAATCTGATGCGCGACGACATCCTGGTTGAAATCGAAGCCGTCGCCTATCTGCCAAACGTCAAATTCTAAATCAGAGCGGTTTTCCGGGGGAATTCATCATGCGCTTGCTGACTGTCTCGCTCCTTGTTGCTGCGCTCCTTGCACCATCATCTTATGTCGGTGCTCAGGAGGCGTATCCGTCGCGCCCGATCAAGGTGATCGTGCCGCTTGCGGCCGGTGGCGGCACCGACATCGTCGCGCGTGCGATCGTGCAATCGATCGCCGATGATTGGGGCGCGAATATCGTGGTCGAGAACAAGCCGGGCGCCGGCACGACGCTCGGCGCGCAGACGCTGCTGGGGTCGCCCGCCGATGGCTACACGCTGATGTTTAACACCGCGAGCTTTCTGGTCACGCCGCATCTGATGCCGAGCCGGCCATATGAGCGCGCGCAATTCGCGCCTGTCAGCCTGGTCGCCGCATCGCCGCATGTGCTCGTCGTCAGCGACAAGGTTCCGGCCACGACTCTCAAGGAATTGGTCGCGTGGCTGAAATCGAAGGACGGCAAGGCCACCTATGCATCGTTCGGCAACGGCTCGTCCGGTCATCTCGGCACGGAAATCCTGCTGCACCGGCTCGGCGTGCCGGTGGTGCATGTGCCTTATCGCGGCAATGCGCCGGCCTTGACCGATGTGCTGGCCGGTCATGTCGATATGATGCTGGCCGATCACGTCGACGGCAACATCAAGGCCGGAAAGCCGCGACCGATCGCGATTGCGAGCGAAAAGCGCTCCGAATTCCTGCCCGATGTGCCGACCGTGGCCGAAGGCGGATACCCGGGCTACACCTCGCAATCCTGGTATGGCCTCGTCGCACCGGCGGGCACGCCGCAGGCGGTGATTGATAAGTGGAATGCCGGGGTCGTTGCCGCGCTGAAGAAGCCGGATGTGCGCAAGAAGCTGATCGATCAGGGTATCGATCCGATCGCTTCGACACCGGCCGAATTCACCCGCTTCATGGATACCGAGGACGCCAAATACGCGGAAGCGATCAAGGCATCGAACATCAAGATGCAATGAGGTCGCTGCAGAGCGCGGAAATCTATCCCGCGCTCTGTACGATCTTCGCGACCGGTTCGCCCGAGGCGAGGTCGGTCTCCGTCTCGGCGATCACATAGGTTGGCCGGCCCCGTGTCTCGCGCAGGATGCGGCCGACATATTCGCCGATGATGCCGAGCAC
>JAEXXW010000114.1 GCA_023405565.1 Pseudomonadota bacterium | reverse complement strand
GCGCTACACCATCAGCAATAGGAAACGCTGTCGATCACGGCACAATCGCGTTTATGCGGCGCGTTCGGATCATCGAGCGGAACCGAGCCCTGGCCCGATGGTGAACCCACAAACACACCGGGACCGACGCGCACCGAGTCCTTGTGACCGATCCGCACGCTGGGATGCTGCGCACTTGTCGAGCGCGTACCATCCGGCCAGATAATCGCATCGCCGGTGAAGATCCCGGTGCGTCCGTCGTCGCAGTTCACAACATTGCCATTGCGCTTGCAATTGGCGCCAAAGGCGAAGGTCGGGCTCAAAAGCACCAGCAAGACGATCGACAGCTTCCGCATGCACCACTCCGGTCGCACGAAATGATGGCAGTTTACAACGCCAGGCCGCCATCGACCAGATATGGCTGACCAGTGATGTAGCTCGCCTCATCGGACGCCAGAAACACAACCAGGGCGGCCACTTCCTTTGCCGTGCCAAGCCGTCCCATCGGCTGACGATCGACGAAGCTCTGCCGCGCGATCGTTTCGGATTGCCGTGTGGATTGGGCCAGTGCCTCGATGCGTTCGTCGAGCGAGGGCGACTCGATCGTGCCGGGACAGACCGCGTTACAGCGAATGCCCTGCCGGATGAAATCAGCCGCAACGGCTTTGGTCAGCCCGATCACCGCGGCCTTGGTCGCGCCATAGACATAACGGTTTGGCAATCCGGTGATCGAGGATGCGGCCGATGAAATATTCACGATCGATCCATGCTGCTTCTTCAGCATACCCGGCAGGAAGGCGTTGATCGTGCGATGCATCGACTTCACATTCAGGTCGAACGAAAAATCCCAGTCGCTTTCCGAACATTGCAGGACCGTGCCATGATGCACGAAGCCTGCGCAATTGACGAGGATGTCCGCGCCACCAAAATCCTGCGTCACGCTTTCAGCCAGTTCATTGACCGCCTGCGTCGTCCGCACATCGAGCGACGATAT
Organism: Pseudomonadota bacterium; assembly: GCA_023405565.1. Lineage (GTDB taxonomy): Bacteria > Pseudomonadota > Alphaproteobacteria > Rhizobiales > Xanthobacteraceae > Pseudorhodoplanes. The sequence goes on along the minus strand of JAEXXW010000114.1, from coordinate 7,606 downwards.
TTTCGCAGCCTGCAGACCCTTCAGCTTTCCGGCATCGAGATCGGTCGCGATCACCTTCGCCCCCTCGGCCATGAAGGCTTCGGCAATGGCGCGGCCTATCCCTTGTCCAGCGGCGGTGATGACGGCAACCTGATCCTGCAAACGTCCGGCCATACGATGCGATCCCTGCAATCAGTCCGCCATCAAATCCGACAATCGCGCTTTTTGGTGACCTTGAGCATCGAAATTATCGGGCGAGAGCCACCGTTCGAACGCCGCTTTTCGCACGGGCCATTCGCGATCGATGATCGAGAACCACGCCGTATCGCGGTTGCGGCCCTTGACCACCATGTGCTGCCGGAAAATGCCTTCGAACGAAAACCCGTAGCGCTGAGCGGCTGAACGCGATGCGTTGTTCAACGCATTGCATTTCCATTCGTAGCGGCGATAGCCCAGCGTGTCGAAGGCATAGGATGCGAACAGATATTGCGCTTCGGTGCCGATCCGCGTGCGCTGCAAGGCCGGTGTATAGACGATGTGCCCGACTTCGATCACGCCCATATCCGGATGGATATTCATCAGCGCGGCAACGCCAAGCGCACTGCATGCCGGATCCAGGATCGCGTAAACATACGGATCGTTCAACGCTGCGCGCTCGGCAAGCCAGTCGACAAAAACCTCACCACTCGGAAAGGGGCCATAGGGCAAGTAGGCCCAGAGATCGGAATAATCCCTCACCTCGTTCCAGATCGACCCGCCATGCTGTATCGGATCGAGCTTCACAACGCTGCCGTATCGGCCCACGAGCCTGACATCGCCCGGACGAACGGTCGGCCTGAAATCAAGCCGCTTGCTCATTCCTTTGATCGCTTCTTTCGGTCTTCCTTGAAAAAGGCATTCAGGTCGGCCGCCGGCGTGGCATCGGCGAAACCACCGAAGCTGCCGCCATTGGCAATCTGCCGTGCCGCCCGGATGAAACCACCCCACGCGGACCGCGCGAGCGATCCGCCGACGCTGATGCGTCTTGCGCCCAGAGCGCCCACCTCCTGTACACTGAGGTTGCTCGGCCAGCCAATCAGGACATTCACCGGCTTCGGCGCCACGCCATCGACCACGGCCTTGATCTCCTCGCGCGACTTGATGCCGGGCGCGTAAAGACAATCGGCTCCTGCATCGGCGAAGGCTCTCAGCCGGCGTATGGTTTCGTCCATGTCCGGCCGCCCGCGAATGAAGCCTTCGGTCCGCGCCGTGAGCATGACGTCCTGACCTGTTTTGTCGATCGCGTCGCGGGCGGCCCTGATGCGGGCCAGGGCTTGCTCGAAGGGATAGAGCGGAACCGCCTTGTCACCGGTCGAATCCTCGATCGACAGACCGGCAACACCGGTACCGACACACGCCGTCACATTTTCAGCGACGCCTTCCGGATCATGCGCGTAACCGCCCTCAAAATCGGCATTGACCGGCACATCGCTCACCTCGACGATTTCGGCGATGTGATCCAGCATCAGTCCAAGCGGAACTTCGCCATCAGCATAACCCGCCACATAGGCATAACCGAGGCTGGTGGTTGCCAGCGCCTTGAAACCGAGATGCTGCAGATAGCGGGCGCTGCCGACATCCCAAGGGTTGGGAATGACGAAGCAGCCGGTTTCATGCAGAAGGCGAAATGTATGACGTTTTTCGGCAATGCTGGGCATCAGATAATCCGGTGACGGAACAGGCGTTGGGCGGCTCCACATTGCTTTCATAGCAAGACCCGCGAAGGAACTGCATTCACGGCAGGCAGGCCAGACATGCGCCGCATCGAGGAATGCCGCAGACTAACATGCGCCTTGCGCCGGATTGTGCTGTGATTTGTCGCGGTCTTCGCAATTGCGAGAGGCGTCAGAGGAATGCTGGCGATTACCCCACCGGCTTCCATCGGTGCGCAGGCCCCCATCGCCGCCGCTTCAAATGCGCATCTGGATGCGCGGCATCACTTCACGGCGTAACGCACGGGCCATTTGTGGCCCGCTCGTTCTGCCGCTGTCAGAGCCGCTTCCAGCACCTGCGACGCCGGCAGCCCTTGCGCATCCAGCTCCTTGGCCATTTCCTTTGGCCATTGCGCGAGTGACTTGGCCCATTCAGCCCGTACCGCATCCGGCAATATGCGGACTTTCACGCCATGCGCCTTCAGTTCATCGATCTGTTTGCGATAATTTGCGGCATTCACGGACCCGCTCATCGCTTCGTATTCGCGACCGACCTCCAGGATAATGTCCTGCACCTCTTTCGGCAGCTTGTCGAAGCGTGCCTTGTTGATTGTCAGCCCATGCCACGTCACCGAACCGAAGCCGACTTCGGTATAGACCTTGCCGACTTCGAACAGCTTGTAATTCAGCCAGCCGGACGGATGGATGATCCAGCCGCTATAGGCGCCGGATTGCATGGCTGCATAAGCATCGCGCAATGACGACAGAATTGGAACCGCTCCGACAGACTCAACCCATTTCAGATTAAGACCGCCACCTGCAAGCTTGCGGCCCTTCAGATCGCTCAGGCTGTTCCATTCGAAATTGGTCGCGAGATTGTAGCCGTTGTCGGCCATCAGCGCGATCAGCTTCTGCTTGTATTTGGTCTCGAACACCGTCGTCATGAACGGCACTTCGTTATAGACGTCGCGAGCGATCTTGAGGCTGGTGACGGGATTCATATTGCCGAATGGCAACATGACCTGAAAGGCATGCAACGGCAGATTCGATGGCTCAAAGCAGAAGCAATAACCGCCGATGTCGATGATGCCGGCCTTCACGCCTTCCAGCGTATCGGCCGTTTTCACCATCGTGCCGCCATAGCCTTCGGTGAATTCCACCCGGTATTCCGTTCGCGCCGCAACACGTCTTGCGACTTCCGGCACGAAAAAATTCTGCATCAGATAGACGTAGGTTGCGAGCGGCGTGTGACCGGACGCAATGCGCAGTTGTATGATTTCTTGCGCCGCAACCCCTCCGCTATGTGCGCCGGCGCAAATCAAAACGGCGGCTGCCAGCAAATGGCGGAAGAAGCGATGCATCACGCTAGTCCTCCCAACGGCCGTTCGTGGCTTTATTTTTCTGTAAGGAAGACATCGGATACGGCGGGCGGTTGCATCAAACGAGAGTGGTTACAGAGCACCGTAGCCTATTGCGTCGTTACTGAAGGTGACAAGCAAATTGAGCCGAATTTTCTCGAATAAGGTCAATGATTGTCCCTGGGGATGCTCGTTTGCGCCACACGCTGATAGCGGTCGGCGCCGCGCAGCAGTTGTCCTTCCGCCATCTGGTCGACGAGGTTGCGATAAATCTCCTGCCATGGCGTCTGGCTTTTCGGCACTGCAAAACCGCCCGCCTCATCCAGCGTCACCCGACGGCGATCGAGCTCATCTCTTGGCACCAGCATGTCGGCCGTTCCCTTGCGCAGATCAATGCGCACGCGATCGCCCGTCCGCAGCAAGGCCAAGCCGCCGCCCGCCGCAGCTTCCGGCGAGGCATTCAGGATCGAGGGTGAGCCAGATGTGCCCGACTGCCGCCCATCGCCAATACAGGGAAGCGCTTCGATACCGCGTTTGATCAGCGCCGCTGGAGGTTGCATGTTCACGACCTCGGCTGAGCCCGGATAACCGATCGGACCGACTCCGCGAATAAACAACAATGTGTTCTCGTCAATTTTGAGCGACGGATCGTCAATGCGCGCGTGATAATCCTCCGGCCCATCGAACACCACCGCGCGGCCTTCGAAAGCGTCCGGGTCATCCGGATTGGAGAGGTAGCGATGTCGGAAGTCATCCGAAATCACGCTCGTTTTCATGATCGCCGAAGCGAACAGGTTGCCACTCAGCACACGAAAGCCGGCTTTCTTTTTCAGCGGCTTGTCGTAGGGCCGGATGATATCGGCATCATTTGATGTCGTATGGCGGACATTTTCGGCAATCGTCCTGCCGTTGATGGTCCTTGCATCGCCATGGATGCGCCCGGCCTTAAGCAGCTCATGCATCACCGCGGGCAATCCGCCAGCACGATAATATTCCTCGCCAAGATATTTGCCCGCCGGCTGCATGTTGACGAGCAACGGCACATCGAAGCCGACCTTCTCCCAGTCATCGATCGAAACATCGACACCGATATGTCGCCCGATAGCCGTGATGTGTATCGGCGCATTGGTTGAACCACCGATCGCCGAACAGGCGACGATGGCATTTTCGAATGCTTCACGCGTCAGAATGTCGGATGGCTTTAGATCCTCATGCACGATTTCGACGACGCGCAATCCAGTTTCATATGCCATCTGCGCGCGCTCCCGATACGGAGCGGGGATCGCCGCGCAGCCCGGTAGCGACATGCCGAGGGCCTCGGCCAGTGCATTCATCGTCGAAGCGGTGCCCATTGTGTTGCAATGGCCGATCGACGGCGCCGATGATGCGACAATGGCGAGGAATTCCTTGTAGTCGATCTTCTCGGCGGCCAGATCCTTGCGGGCCTGCCAGATCACGGTGCCGGAGCCGGACCGTTCGCCGTTCCACCAGCCATTCAACATCGGTCCGCCGGACAAGACGATGGCGGGAATATTCACCGTCGCTGCCGCCATGAGACAGGCTGGCGTCGTCTTGTCGCAGCCGGTCGTCAGCACAACACCGTCAAGCGGGTAGCCGTAAAGCACTTCGACAAGGCTGAGATAGGACAGATTGCGATCGAGCGCGGCCGTCGGCCGTTTGCCCGTCTCCTGAATCGGATGGCACGGAAATTCGAAGGCGACACCCCCGGCATCACGAATGCCATCCCGGACACGCCTGGCCAGTTCAATATGATGCCGATTGCATGGCGCGAGATCGCTGCCGGTTTGCGCGATACCGATGATGGGTTTGCCCGAAGCGAGTTCGTCGAGTGTCAAACCATAATTGAGATAGCGCTCCAGATAGAGCGCGGTCATGCCGGGATTGTCCGGATTGTCAAACCACAGCGGCGAACGGAGCATCCGGGCCGGCTTCGCCTGTCTTGTCGTCTTTGTCATGATCCATGTCCCGGCGACGTAAAATGGATAACGACAATGAGACGGCTGCGGTTCCCTTATCCGTCAGCCGTTTGCGGCATCGGCATGAACAGCAACTTGTCGATGCGCTTGCCATCCATGTCCAGCACCTCGATCCGCCAGCCGGGAATTTCAAAGGTCTCGCACTCGACCGGAATATGGGCGAGACGTTCCAGCGCAAAACCGGCGGCGGTGTGGAATTCGCCGTCCACTTGCGGCAGCTTCAGTTTTTCAATCAAGTCGCTGACCGGCGCACGGCCGTCCACCAGCCAGGAGCCATCCGGTCGCCGTACGATATCTTCCGACGGCTGCTCGTGCTCTTCGCGAAGATCGCCGGCAATACCTTCCAGCACGTCATTCAAGGTGGCGACACCGAGGAAGTCGCCATATTCATCCACCACGAATGCGATATGAACCGGGGTCAACTTGAATGTTTCGAGCAAGCGCAACACCGGCATCGTCTCGGGAACAAAGGCCGGCTCGATCAACCTCTCCTCGACCCGGATACCATGGCCCGCGACCAGATCGGCGACCAGATCTTTCTTCTGCAGAACCCCAAGCGGACGGCCGATATCGCCCTCGCGCGCGACAACGATGCGTGAATAGGGGCAATCGGCAATCTCACGCTCGATCACTTCCTTGTCGTCGGCAAGATCGATCCAATAGACGTCCGGCCGTGGCACCATGACCGAGGCGACCGACGAATCCGCAAGCGCCAGCACGCCGTGGATCATCTCCTCTTCGACCTCATCGATGACGCCCGCTTCCGTGCCTTCGGCAATGGCGATCTTCACCTCTTCTTCGGTGACGCCATCGGATCGCTTCTGTGGAACGCGCAGCAGTTTCAACAGCAACGCTGTCGAGTTTTCGAGGAACCAGACCAATGGCCGCGCGATCATCACGAGAATCTGCAGCGGTCCGGCAACCATCGCCGCGATGGGCTCGGGCTTCAGCAGCGCAATCCGCTTCGGGACAAGCTCGCCGACAACCACCGACAGAGCCGTAATCGCGATGACAACGACAATGAATGCGATCTCTTCGCCGCGCGGTGCAAAGAAGGGATAGCGGTTCAGCACCTCGCCCAGCCGGGCACCCAGCGTGGCGCCGCCATAGGCGCCTGACAGAATTCCGATCAGCGTGATGCCGACCTGAACACCGGACAGGAAGCGACCAGGATTTTCCGCCAGCATCAAGGCGCGCGTGGCGCCGCTGCTGCCCCCATCCGCCATTTGTTGCAGGCGGATGCGCCGTGAGGACACAATCGCCAGCTCCGCCATTGCGAAAAAGCCGTTGAGCAAGGTCAGCCCGACGACGATGGCGAGTTCGAGCCAAACCGTCATAATGCTCTTTGTGGCATGCCGAGCCCATGCCCCGCAACTGGCACTATTGACCTGGTTAATAAAGCGGCCCCAGGATCGGGGTGGCTGCGGGCGGAAAGGGTCTCATCGCTATGTTTCAGCAATTGCTCGCCGGTACCCTCGTCAGTTTTGTGAATTTTGGCATTCATGCGGTCATGACCGGAATCATCGTCGTGTCCACCCAGGGCACAGCGGTGCGGACCGATCACCTTCATGTTTTCATGCGCGTAACTGCTTTGCTGATGGTGACGATGATCGTCCTCACCATTGCGCATTACCTCGAGATCGAGGTCTGGGCCGTGTTTTACGACTATGCGCGCGTGATCGCAAAATCCGGCGTCGGCCCCTTTGAATTCGCGTTCGAAAATTATGCCGCACTCGGCTATGGCGATGCGGTACCCTTTCCCGACAAGAGACTCTTTGGCCCGATGGCGGCCCTCAATGGCCTGCTGCTGATCGGCTGGTCCATCGCCATCATATTTGAAGTGATGAGGATGGCTGAAGTGCAGGTCACGCGTTTTGATCGCCGTGCCAATGAACAATTATCGCGGTAACGGCGGCCGCTAGACGAAAAGCGGAGAATGCCAATGCTTCGCACCATCGCAGCATTTGACAGGATTGGCGAAGAGAATGCTTTCGCCGTGCTGGCCAGAGCCAATGCGCTGGCCGCACAGGGCCATGACATCATCAATCTCGGCATCGGCCAGCCGGATTTCCGGACACCCGATTTCATCGTCGAAGCAGCGATCAAGGCGTTGCGTGACGGTCATCATGGCTACACGCCGGCGACCGGCATCCCGCCATTGCGCGAAGCGGTCGCTGCCGATCTGCACAAGCGATTTGCCGTCGATGTCTCGCCCGACAATGTGATGATCATGCCGGGTGGCAAACCGACCATGTTCATGGCGATCCTGATGTTCGGCGAACCGGGCGTGGACATTCTCTATCCCGATCCCGGTTTTCCGATCTATCGATCGATGATTGAGTTCACCGGCGCCAACCCGGTGCCGGTGCCGATCCGCGAAGAGAATGGCTTTGCCTTCTCCGCGGAAGAAACACTCAAGCTCCTGACGCCGAAATCGCGCCTGCTGATCGTCAATTCACCGGCTAATCCCACCGGGGGCGTGACGCCGAAAGGCGAAGTCGACACCCTGGTGAAGGGCCTTGAGCAATTCCCCGATGTCGCCGTGATGTCGGATGAAATCTACGATCACATGACTTACGAC
>JAEXXW010000110.1 GCA_023405565.1 Pseudomonadota bacterium | reverse complement strand
ATCCGCGGCTCCGGACCGATCGATACCAAGCGTGTCGTCACCCTCACCGCCCTCGCCTCCTCGGGTGGCATCGCCCGCATCACCCGGCATGGCGAACTGGTCGCATTGATTGCGCCACCGATCCTGCAAATGGGAAAAGCGCGGGTGACGTTGCCGCCAGGGTCGTTCCTGCAGGCCACCGCACTTGGCGAACAGGTGTTGGCCGATCTCGTTTTGCAACACGCCGGATCAGCCAAGACGGCAATCGATCTGTTCTGCGGCATCGGCCCGTTCGCCCTGCGTCTCGCAGAACGGTCGCGTGTCACCGCACTGGACAGCGACCAGAACGCCGTGGATGCGTTGGCAAAAGCTGCGCAAGCAACTCCCGGTCTCAAGCCTGTTGCCGCTTCGAAACGCGACCTGTTCCGGCGGCCGCTGTCGTTTCAGGAATTGTCCGGCTTCGATGCCGTCGTCTTCGACCCGCCACGTCAGGGCGCGGAGGCGCAGGCCTGCGAAATTGCGCGCAGCAAGGTGCGCAACGTGATTTCCGTGTCCTGCAATGCCGCGACCTTCGCACGCGATGCGGCGATCCTGATCGACGGCGGTTACATGCTGCGCAAGGTCACGCCAGTCGATCAGTTCAAATACACCGCGCATGTGGAGATCGTCGGTCAGTTTACGCGGTAGTTCCTCCGCACCAACCCCGCCCTCATCCTGAGGAGCGCAGCAAAGCTGCGCGTCTCGAAGGATAAGGGCAGCCTCTCCTTCGAGACGCATTGCTGCGCAATGCTCCTCAGGACGAGGCCGATTGGCGATTGAGCAAGTTCAGCTAATTCCCCCAGCGCTCCTGCCAGATACGCTCGCCGATCGTACACGGCACGCGCGGATTGGCCGCCGACGCCTTCATCACCTTCGCCTCGGGCGCAAGGCTGGCGATTTCCAGCACCAATTTGGTGCGAATGGCTTCCACGAATTTCTCGCGATCCTTCACCGGCACGACGAAGGCGGCCGGACCACCGATCACGCAATCCTCATAATATTCGTCGAGCATCTCGATATCCATCGTCGAGTAGCTCGGCCGTTTCAACATCACCGGAAGCCCGTTGATGGTGATACCACGCGAAACGACTTCGTCGCGCGCCACGACAACCAACGGCCCGTTATTGTTCGCCCCGTCACCGGAGATATCGATCACGCGGCGGATGCCGCGCTGACCGCTGGACTCGAACAGATTCATCCCGAACAGCAAGGCGGCGGAAATCGACGTCCGCGCGGCGCGGCGCAACGGCGCCTGTGCGATCTCGCTGGCGACGGACCCTGCGCTTTCCGGCCCATCGATCACACGCCAGGGCACGACCACCTTTTGTTCGTGAGCGCCGGCCCATTCGAAATAAGTCACCACGACCTTGCCGTGGATCCCCTGTTTCAAGGCATTGAGAAATTCCGTCGAGGTCAGCGCCCGCGCATAACCTTCGCGCTGCAGGGCCAGTTCGTCCATGTCCATGGAATAGGAGATATCGACAGCCAGCACCAATTCGACATCGACCGTCGCGGCCCTGCTTTCGGACATATTGCGCGAAGCGGGCGCCGCGTTCAGATGCCACGCCGCGAAAAGCATACCGGCAAAGAGCGGCACAGCCGCAAGCACGGGCCAACGCCTGAGCATCCGAATATCCCCGTCCGGTGTCTCTGACGAGACGGACCAAAGTTCGAAACAGGCTCAAGCGATAATGCTGCCATGCGCGGCAGCAAGAAGAAAGCCAAATGAATTGGCAAAAGGGTCAGCCGTCGACAGCCTCGGTGGACAGGATCTCGATGCCGAAGCCACCAATGCCGACATAGGTCAGCTTCTTGGACGTAATCAGCCGGATCGAAGACACCCCAAGGTCCTTGAGGATTTGCGCACCAAGGCCGATCTCGCGCCATTGACGAATACGGGCGGCCTCAGAGTCGGTCTCGCCATCCCGCGGAATGGCGGTCACCGGCACGCCGGCGGTGCCATCGCGCAAATAGACGATGACGCCCCGTCCCTCTTCCTTGAAGCGTGCCAGAACGGCATTGATCGTCTTTGCGCCGCCGAACACATCACCGATGATATCCGCCCGGTGCAGGCGCGTCGGAATGCCTTCACCATCGCCGATGCGGCCATAGACGAAGGCCATATGATGCTGCGGGTCGAATGGTGTGACATAGGCATAGCCCTGCAGCATGCCGATCGGCGAGGCCACCGGAAACTCGCCGACGCGCTCGACCAGTTTTTCGCGGGCCTGCCGATAGGCAATCATGTCGGCAATCGAAATGCTCTTGAGGCCGTGCTTCTCGGCGAATTCAGCGACCTGCCGGCCACGCATGACACTGCCGTCGTCGTTCATCAGTTCGGCAAGCACGCCGACCGGCGGCAGATTTGCCATCTTGCACAGATCGACGCATGCCTCGGTATGGCCCGAACGCATCAGCACGCCACCTTCCCTGGCGACGAGCGGGAACACATGGCCGGGCCGCACGAAATCGGCTGCGCCGCTGTTGCCATTGGCCAGCGCACGGACGGTATTTGTGCGTTCTTCCGCCGAAATGCCGGTGGTCAGACCGTGCTTCACGTCGACGGTCACGGTAAACGCGGTGCCCAGCGGCGCATCATTGCGCGACACCATGGGATCAAGATGAAGGCGCTTGGCCTCGTCGATCGACAGCGGCGCGCAGACGATGCCGGACGTATGCCGGATGATGAAGCCCATCTTCTCCGGTGTGCAAAGCGACGCCGCGACGAACAGATCGCCTTCGTTCTCACGATCGTCGTCATCTGTCACGACAACCATTTCGCCGCGTGCGAAGGCGGCAATCACCTCATCGATGCGCTTTTGAATCTCGATCATTGAAGTCCTGTTTCGCGGTTCCGCAGTTTGTGGGTTCAGCAAATCAACGGTTTGTCATGGGAAATGGCCATGACGGTCCCTCACCCACCTGCCCGCGATGTCGCAGATAATGATCGGCGATGACACATGCCACCATCGCCTCACCGACAGGGACACCCCTGATGCCAACGCATGGGTCATGCCGGCCTTTTGTAATGATATCGGTATCGTGGCCGTAGCGATCCACTGTTTTTCTGGGCTGCAGGATCGACGATGTCGGCTTGACGGCGAACCGTGCAATCACCGGCTGTCCAGTCGAAATGCCGCCGAGAATGCCACCGGCATGGTTCGACAAAAATAGCGGCTTGCCCTCGTTGCCTACCCGCATCTCATCGGCATTGTCTTCCCCTGACAATTGCGCGGCTGCAAAGCCGTCACCGATTTCGACACCCTTTACGGCATTGATGCTCATCAGCGCCGCGGCAAGATCGGCATCGAGCTTGCCGTAGACGGGAGCCCCCAATCCGGCGGGAACGCCGTCCGCGACGACCTCCACCACGGCGCCAACCGACGAGCCGGCCTTGCGCACGCCGTCGAGGTAATCGGCCCAGATCTCGGCCGTCTTGGCGTCGGGGCAAAAGAATGGATTGCGGGACACTTCCTCCCAATCCCAGCGCGAGCGATCGACCGCGTGAGGACCGATCTGCACCAATGCGCCGCGCACGGTGACGCCCGGCACAATCTTGCGGGCGATGGCGCCGGCGGCAACGCGCGCCGCAGTTTCGCGGGCCGAGGCGCGTCCGCCGCCGCGATAATCGTAGAAACCGTATTTGACGTCGTAGGTGTAACCGGCATGCCCAGGACGGTATTTGTCCTTGATGTCGGAATAATCCTTCGACCGCTGATCAACATTCTCGATGAGAAGTGCGATCGGCGTGCCGGTGGTCATCTCCAGCCCGCTCGCGTCGTCGGGAAAGACGCCTGACAGGATCCGGACCGCATCCGGCTCCTGACGCTGCGTCGTGTAGCGCGACTGGCCCGGACGGCGCTTGTCGAGATCGTGCTGGATCTCAGCAGCCGTGAGGGGAATGCGCGGCGGACACCCGTCAACAACGCAGCCGAGTGCCGGCCCGTGGCTTTCGCCAAACGAGGTCACGCGAAACAGGTGGCCGAAGGTGTTGAATGACATGATGCTTTTTTCGGTGAGGCGGCTTGGTAGCCCGCAAGCCCGGCAGGGTCAAATCGCACAAATTTCCGCTGATGCGGAGCCGTGCCGCGTTCTGCGCTGAACGCGCATTCATGCGTCTGAACGCGAATTAATAACAAGCTGAACGTCCATTAAGATATTGAAATATAAGGATTTTTCCGATTTTTTTATTTGCTAGGAAAGATGAAATCTGCAAATGTTTGCGCTGGGAGAGACTAGTCACGGGACGCCTAGCGCACCCGAGCACTTTCGCCAGGAATTACCGACCCACTTATGAGGATAACTCACATGCGCAAATTGATCGCCGTCCTTGCCGCGATCGGCTTCATCGGCGCGACCACTGTGTCGCCGGTGCTCG
>JAEXXW010000730.1 GCA_023405565.1 Pseudomonadota bacterium | reverse complement strand
ACGACAATGTAGGGCTCGCTCGGATCGAGATCGGCACCCACCCCGCGATAGCGAGTGAAGATGTCGCCGGGGGTGGATAGGTCCAGTGAAGCAATAGCATCGATCGCCGGGCAGCCGGTGAAATGCACCGTCGACGGATCCTCACCCATTCTGATGACGTATTCGCGCGCCAGTTCCGTGGCCGGGAAATGAAGATGAGACAGCTTGGTCACGGCGTGACGCACGCTCTCATCGATCGAGCCTGTGACCTCGCCGCCCTGCGTATGGGCGACCGGAATATTCATGTAGCTGGCCGCGATGGCGGTGGCGATGGTCTCGAACCGGTCAGCAACGGTGATGACGACATCCGGCTTCAGATTCTCGAACTGGGTCGCAAGTTCCATGATGGCCAAACCGGTGGACTTGGCCATGGTGGTCGGGGTCTCGCCCTCGACGATTGAATAGACGGTGGCGGTCGGCTCGAAGCCGTCCTTGCGCATCACGTCCACGACGCTGCCGAACCGCTGCAGCAGGCCGGATGCACCGACAATCAGCTGAAGTTCGAGCTTTGGATTCTCACGGATCGCCTGCAGCACGGACTTGATGCGTCCGTAATTTGCGCGGCTGTTGATCGCCACACAGACCTTCCGCCGGCCGTTCGCCTTACTCATCAAGATCGCTCCAATTCAGAACCCGGTCGGGTTCGACGGCGCGAGAGAGTTTGCGACCAACGACGCGCTCAATCTCCCCCGCCGGAATGCCAGTTGCCGGCTTTTTTGTCGTAAGCATGTCGCGCGTCAATAGGGTACCCGCCAGAAGCGGGGTTCTGGCGGCCACGGATTTCTGGAAAAGCTCGCGCATCCCGGCCATTTCGCCTGCCATCGCGTCCTTGTCGACCGGGTTGGCGTCCATTTCTGCCATCGCATCCCGGGTCCGGGCCAGAAGACCGAACTCCTCCACTGTCAGCGACGACGAGACATCCGGCCCAAACATACGCTTGTCGAGGGTGATATGGGCCTCGATGATGTTGGCCCCACGCGCCATGGCGATCAGCGCCGGATAGACCTGCCCCGAATGATCCGACAATCCGACGGGGCAACCGAAACGGCGGCGCAGTTCATCGATGACATTCAGCCCGACATCCGGCAGCTGGGTGGGATAACGGCTGGTGCATTGAAGGATGGCAACAGGCGCCCCGGTGTCGCGCAGCAGATTGAAAGCGGCTTCAATCTCGCGATAGGGGCTCATGCCGGAGCTCAGCAGCACAGGCTTTCCGGTCGCCGCCAGGCGCTGAAGAAATCCCGGGGACAGCACCTCGCCGGAAGCGACCTTCCACGTCGGCATGCCCAGCCGCTCCAGAAGTTCGACAGCCCGCATGGAAAACGCCGAACTGATGAAGGCGAGCTTCTTCTCGCGCGCATGGCCCGCAAGACCGGCCCATTGCTCATCAGTGAACTCCATCCGCTTCCAGTAATCGAAGCGCGACGCATCCTGCTTCGAGAACTTGACGCGAAACTGCTCGTCGCGCGTCGATTCCTCGTCGGCGAAATGGGTCTGGAACTTGATGGCGTCGGCACCCGCCTCCGCTGCGGCATCGATAAATGCATGCGCAAACCCGAGCGAGCCATCATGCGCCTGCGCGACTTCGGCGATGAGATAGGGCGAATGACCAGCACCAATCCAGCGTCCGTCGATCTTGAATTCCGCAGCGACATTGCGCTCGCGAGCGGATGGCGGTGTCACTATCTCCGACGTCACGCAGCAATTTCCTCAAAGGTGCGAGCGACAACCTTGCCACCGGGCAGCACCTCAAAAATCAAGTCGGCTTTCTTCAGGGTACTGATGCGATGGGCAATCACGATGACCGTTGCATCGCCAACGAGCGACTGTATGGACTCTTGTACTGCAGCTTCCGTTCTGTGGTCCAGCGCGCTCGTGCCTTCATCGAATATAAAGACATCGGGCCGACGAACGATGGCGCGCGCAATTGCAAGACGCTGACGTTCGCCACCCGAAAGGGTTGAGCCCTGATCGTGGACCTGAGTTTCATACTGCATCGGCTGCGCCATGATAAAATCATGCAGGCCTGCAGCTTTGGCAGCCTCCTCAATCTCCCCGATTGTCACCCCAGACGCGCCAAGGCTGATGTTCTCGGCAATGGTACCGTTAAAGATCGCCGGCGTTTGCTCGACATACCCGATACGACGACGCAGCGATTCCAGCGAATACTCACCGATATCGCGGCCGTTTATCAGGATTCTTCCGCTCTTGGGTTCATAAAGGCGTCCGATCAGATAGCCAATGGTCGACTTTCCCACACCGGTACGGCCGACGATTCCGATCATCTTGCCTTTCGGAAAGACCAATGAGAGTTCCGTAAAGACGGGGTTTCCGTCGTTATAGGCAAAAGCGACATTGCGGAACTCGATGTCGCTATCGACCTTTTGCAAAGCAAGACCGCGGCTCACGACATCGGATGTCGAATGCGTATGCACCAAGCGTTGAACCAAAACTATCGACGGCGCAATCGTCGACAAGTCGAGCCGCATGTTGAAGAGACTGCTCAAAATATTAAACAGACGGGAACAAACAACGGCAAATGCCCCCACCAGTGGCATGGCGTCCTGATACGAAACGCTGAAAAAACGAGACAGCACGACGAAAATCACGGCAACTGATAAAACAATAACAAACTCGACCAAATAATTTGGCGCCCGGGTAAACAGGGCCATCAAGACATTCGCCCGTGTCAACTTTTGTTGCGGACGCTTCAGACCCTCCAAAGCCTCCTCTTCAACGCCCAGCAGTTTGATCGTACTCGCTGAATATATTGGCTCGGCAGTTGCGGCCATCATCGCCTGTTTGCTGGTCATGCGCTTGCGACCAAGTCGCTGCATCGGCTTCAGGGCGAATGGTCGAACCGCCACGGTTACGAATGCAACAACGGCAAGAATGGCCGCGGTTATTTTCCAGTTGAGCAGAAAAAGCGTAGCAACGAGCACGACCGCGAACACGCTCTTGGTCGCGAGAGACAGGAGCTGCTCGGCACCTTTCGACGCAGTGCCGGTTTCGCCCAGAATATTCTGGAGAGTTTTCCCCCGTCGCTCACCAACGATCGCTGCATAGGGACCATAGAGGTAGTGGCTGAGCGAGGCGAGACGCCAATCTTCCTGAAGTCTATTGATCCAGAGCGTCGTCACCACCGCGTTGATTGCCAACAACACGCCCTTGAAGAAGAACACGACAACCGCGAGCAGAAGAAGTCCCTCGACGACTGAGCCGGTTATAGCGAGCGCAACACTTTGCAGCGCATCCCAGAAGGGCCCCTGCAGCCTGCTCGACCCCACCATGTTGTCGAGGATCGGATAGACGATCGCAAAACCCAACCCCTCTGCGACGGCTGCGGCAAGACTGAGAGCTGCGGCAGCTACAAGCAATCCCGGCCGTTGCGACACCAATGTGCGATAAGCAACGAAATAACCAACAAGATTATCGATATCTTTGCGGGCAACGTGCTTCACAATGGAATCCGCGGGATCCGTGAAAAGTGGACGCTTTCGCTGAGGTTCCTGAGAAAGAAGGATACTATTTACCCCGCTCGGCCCTGCCAAGCCAAGCCCGCCACCTGGAACCGCGCCCGTCTGGGGCAAGCATTACGCTCCCGGAAAGCAGCAAGTCAACCCCCGGCCATGATGAGCACGCCGGATTCCGATGCGATTTCCGCCATTTCGGGGCGATCGAGCTTTGGAGCGTATGACGAGACCAGGTTGCGCGACAACGCCCGTTCGCTTAACACCCTCCTCCGCGGCATACTCGACAATTGCCGATACTGGAAAATCCCTCCCCGTCACTTTCGGACAGCTTCCATGTCCATCAATTCGATCTTCTTCTTTCTCTTTCGGCTGCTCGCTCGCTGGCGTCAGCCGCGCCTCGCCGCTTGGCTGCTATATTTGGGCACCCGCAGTTTGGCCCATGGCGGCCCGAAAAGATCGTATCGGGCCCTCGTAATGACAAGGACAGGTTTTTTCCAGGACATCGAAGAAACTTTTCGTAAAGATCAGAACTACGACATCGTCGTATGGCCGAGCTACGCTCTCAAAGCTTTCGCCTCTGCAATATTGTCACCCTCGCTCGATCACAATTTTTACCTCACAGATGATCGTGAGATTGAAGCGACGAAACGTGCCTACAGGGACTTCCTGGCTCAGACGTGGACGCACTTCTCCAAACTCATGAAGATTGACGTCGTGCTGACCGGTAATTTCAGTTACTGCGCCGAACGTGAATTCGCGGCCATGCTCGAAACGGCTGGCATCCCCTTCATTGCAATTCATAAGGAAAATGTTCGCCCGCCCAAACGGGTCGAGTATTGGCGCTTTCTCTACAAAGAGCGCCGCGGCCCGTTCACCGGACGCAAGATTCTCGTCTACAACGACATCGAACGTGAGTTGCAGATCTCAAGCGGAATAGCGGCTCCTGACAAGATTGTCGTCACGGGCGCACCACGACTGGATCGCCTGCACCGCTGGCGGCATGAAAACGCCAGCGCCACTGTGGATTCGACGACGCCTCAGGTGTTGTTCTTTGCTTTCGCCCGTCACGAGAAGTTGACCGCCATCCAACGCAAACCGTCGGCCGGGATCGCTGGAAATATGGAGCAAATGGATGGCGACTGGGGCAAATTGGGCTGGGAAGAGCTCGGCCAAGGCGCGCATCAGGCGATGATCGAACTGGCGCGTCGGCGCCCCGACATCAAAGTCGTTGTCAAGACGAAGGGGCAGAACCGCAAAAAGGATGATATCCTTCTGATGCTGCGATCCACCCAGGAGCCCCTTCCACCCAATCTGGAAGTCGTCCCTGGAGGTGACCCGTTCGAGCTGATGATGAAAAGCCGTGTCGTCATAGGCTTCAACACGACCGGACTGCTCGAGGCTCTTGCGGCTGGCAAGCCGGTCATTGTGCCATGGTTTGGGGAGGCTCAGCGCCCCGCGATGCGCGAGCACATTATCGACCTGTGGGACAGCGTGACATATGCCCAGTCACGCGACGAACTGATCGAAACAGTCACCCATCTGGTGGACAATCCGGTTCAGCCGCCGGACGAACTCAACGCCCCATCGGAAAAAGCGTTGGACTATTGGGTCAAGAACCGGGATGGCGGGGCGGCAAAGAGAGTGTTGACTGAGATTTCCAACGAGGTTTTGAGACAAAGTGCCTCACAATCAGAATAGGGTCGGCGCCCTGACCGCGATTGTATTGATCAATGAGTCGCTTCGCCCGTCTCTTGAAGATGCCGTTGTATTGGCAGTCATTTCATGACCTTTGTTTTTGACAAAGTCAGATTTCAAAAAAGGGCTCTCCGTACGGCAGTCGGATTGAAGTCTCCTGCCCTCGCGGCTCGTCTGTTATCCATTGTTTCCTCCCCGGACGGGATTGTCAGCCCCCCGACATCAAAGCGGCCGTACAGGGCTCTCGTCCTCAACGCGGGCAAGGGAGACTTTCTACAAGATGTTCAGGAGGTTTTCCGGAACGATCAGAAATTCGAACTGATCACCTGGCCGAGTTGGGGGTTGCGGATCATTGCCGAAGCTTTCTTCAAAGATCCAATAAAACACGACACCTATATTACCAACGACCCCACCATTGAAGCGGCGAAGGCCGCTTATCGGAACTTTCTGCTCAAGGCCTGGCGTCACTTTAATCGCATCAAACCCACAAATATCGTTATCTCGGCAAATTTCGGTTACAGCGTTCAACGTGAACTGGCCACAGCACTGGAAACCTTGGGTACTCCATTTGTTGTTCTCCAAAAGGAAAACCTGAACGCATCGACGCCTGCACGGCGAAAAATATGGGAATCCATTTACAGGCATGGACGCGGAAAATTCACGGGCCGTAAGATCCTTGTCTACAATAACCTCGAGCGAGATCTGCAGCTATCAAGCGGAATAGCCGAGCCATCGCAGGTTGTCGTAGCGGGGATGCCACGGCTCGACCGTTTTCATGCATGGCGACAGCAAAACGCGGAGAGGCAAATCACGCCATCAGTATGCGATGTTTTGTTCTTTGCTTTCTCGCGAACCGATAAGATTCCTGAGACGCATAAAGGCCTCGACTGGGGCAAGTTCTGCGACCAGACGCACCGCGCAATGCTTGAGTTTGCAAAGGAGCGGCCCAACCTGCGAGTAACCGTCAAGACGAAGGGGATTACGCGGCAGGACACCGAACTGGCCAATTTACTTGGCGCGGCCGGCGATCAATTCCCGGACAATTTCAAGATTGTTTCTGGCGGCGATCCGTTCCGCCTCGTCACAGGAAGCAGGGTCGTTGTGGGATTCAACACAACCGGTCTGCTTGAAGCCTTGGCTTTGGGAAAAACCGTTGTCGTACCGCAATTCGCCGAAGCGGAAGACGAAACATTGCGCGAATTCACCTATGATCTGGGTGCGTCCGTCACCTACGCTGGATCGGGCGATGAACTCAAACAAATACTGGACCAGAAATTAATGCATGCGGGTCAAATCCCCGCCACTCTGACTGACAATGTTAGAAGCAGTTTGGAAAAGTGGCTCGGAAACAGTGACGGGAATGCCGCACAACGTGCGATCGACGTCATTTATGCTGAAGCTTGCCGTTCAACTGTTAAATAATCACGCTGATCAACGCGCAGCCACGACGCCCAACAGCCAAGCCTCTAACTTATGCGCGGCGGGTTAAAGCACGTAAACATTTGCGCTTCGTGGATCTTGACCTTGTAATCCGAGGGCAGATTGGCGGAAAGGAACGCGCATTGCTCGCGTCTTCCGTCCACACAGATAAACGGGTTTGCCTTTCTCACATACAGAAGCAGGTCGCTGACGATGGGCGGCAAGTTCTCGTCGGTGGCAGAATCGCAATATCCAGGAACCTGACTGCCGTCGGGCCCATCAACGAACACGAAGTCCGGCGTCAGGTCATGCAAATCCGGAAAGGTGATCGTCGCAATGCCCAGTCGTCGCGGCTTCTTGCTCTTTTTCTTGAACCAAAGATCCGGATTTCCCGGAACTGGTGACATGGCCATACGGATCTTCGGCTCAGGCGATACGAACTCGACGAACGGCCTCAGATCCGGCGTCAGACGAGCTTCCGTTATGGCAGCCCATTCCGGCCCAACCTCGACGGAAATGATCTTTCCCCGTCCAATCGACTTCAAAGTCTTGGCCAGTACGTAGGTTGAATATCCTGACCCATATTCAAGAATGAGAGAGGGCTTTGTCGACAATGCTGCTTCACGGAGCAGCCAAAGATCTGCAAAATTTGGAGGGATCACGCCGTTTTCATTCTGGTCAAAAAGCTTATCATAACCTTCCGACAGCAACCCCTCCCGCGCACGCTGACGAAACTGATCCCGTCCGGCATTTCCCCTAATATTCCAAAGCATTAACCCGGCTCCTGGCCATCGCCGAAAATGGTAACTTATGACCTTTCCTCCAATCAATTGCAATTGATTTCATCTGGCCGACAGAGAGCTTTTCCGAAACGGGATGTGTTCGCAGCAGATGCAAATGCCTGAAGATGGAACCACTCTAGGAGCCACCGTCAGCCGAAAGCGACCACAGGGCCGAGAGTTAAAAATAAATGTCACATCGCAAGAAAACTATCGACGCAGCACCCGCATTTTTGATGTCTGTTACTCGCACGGGAACTGCCGCCTTTGCGTTAGACCCCACTATCGAATAATAAACAGCTCTGGCACGCATCCGACAATTAAACGGCATCCCGCAACGTCTGCAAAAGCACGCTATTCATGCGAAACGACCACATTTTCATTATGGCCCCCCCGCGCTCTGGCACACGAATGCTCACGCGTGCGCTGGGGCGTTCGCCAGAAACCTATTTAATTACCGAACACAAAAAGAAGCGGGTGTATATTCC
>JAEXXW010000283.1 GCA_023405565.1 Pseudomonadota bacterium | reverse complement strand
CAAATGGCGGAAGCGGCGGCGCGGCGCCCTGCCCTGGGTCTCCAATCTCGGCCCCGACCACATGTTCGGCACCATCTTCGAGCGCGAGGATGCGCAAAACGAACAGGGTGTTGGTGAACGCGTCATGTTCATCGTCGATTGCGGCGATCCGGCCGTCACCTTGCAGCCCTGCCCGCCATTTCTTGCGATGGATGGCACCGGCACCTTCGCCGTGCATATCCGCGATCTGTTCGTGCCGGACAGCCTTGTGCTCGCCGACAACGCGATGCCGTTCGTGAAGAAAATCCGTGCCGGCTTCGTCCTGCTGCAAACCGGCATGGGCCTTGGCCTCATCCGCGACTGCATCGACATCATGACATCGATGCGCGGGCCGCTCGGCCACGTCAATTGCTTCCTCGATCAGCAGCCCGAGGATTTCGAGGAGATGCTGGCCGATTGCGAGCGCGAAGTGATGACGCTTGCCTCAACGCCCTACGACACCAGCGCCGCCTATTGGGAGCGCGTGATCAAGATCCGCCTGCGCGCCGGCGAAGCCAGTGTCGCCTCGGCTCATGCCGCGATGCTGCATTGTGGCGCACGCGGCTATCTGAAATCGCACCGGGCGCAACGCCGCCTGCGCGAAGCCTACTTCGTCGCCATCGTCACGCCGGCGACCAAGCAACTGAAAAAAATGCTCGCCGACGGCGCGCAATAGGGACGAGACAAGCTTAAGGACGGCAACAACAGAGGATAACAGCAACGGAGGTTCGACATGACTGCGGCGTTGATTACTGCGGAAGACCTCAACACAATGATGACAGCTGAGCCGATCGTCATCATCGATACCAGAAGCCCCGAAGCCTATGCCGCCGGACATATCCCCGGCGCCGTCAATGTCCACGACATCTTCACCTATCTCGCGACCTCGACGCCGGAAGGCATTGCCGAACTGAAAAGCAAATTCGCCGAAGCATTCGGCGCGGCCGGCCTCTCCGGCAAGGAAACGGCGGTCATCTACGAACAATCGATGAATTCCGGCTTCGGCCAATCCTGTCGCGGCTATTTCCTGCTCACCATGCTCGGCTATCCGAAGGTGAAAGTGCTGCACGGCGGCTACGACGCCTGGACCATGAAAGGCCTGCCGACCACGACGGACGCCACCTCCGCTACACCTGCCGCCTTCGACGTCATCCCCGAAGCCGGTGAAATCCTCATCGACTACAAGACCATGCTCGCCGCGCTCGGCAATCCGAAGATCGCGCTTCTCGATGTGCGCGATGTCGATGAATGGATCGGCGAAAGCTCCTCGCCCTATGGCAAGGATTTCTGCCCGCGCAAGGGCCGCATTCCCGGCGCGGTCTGGCTCGAATGGTACCGCATGATGAAACCGACCGCCGAAGGTCCGCGCTTCAAGTCATCGGAAGAAATTCTCGCCGAATGCGCAACCGTCGGCATCACCACGGATACGCCGGTCTATCTCTATTGCTTCAAGGGCGCGCGCGCATCCAACACGCTGCTCGCGCTCAAGAATGCCGGCGTGAAAGACGTGCGGATGTATTTCGGCTCCTGGAACGAATGGTCGCGCGATCCGTCACTGCCGATCGAGGAAGGACATCCTGCCGCACCCAACTCCGCGGCCATGCAGGCGGCGTAGATCTTGCACCTTACGGAATGCGCGAGCCCCCCGTGGCCCTGCGCATTCCGGCGCATGACGATTGAAGGGAATGTTTCAAATGACCGATGTTATTTCCGGACGCATGCAGGGCTGTGCCTGCGGCGTCGATCATGATGCAAGCATCGTGTGCGAAGGCACCAGCGAAGCGGGTCTGAAAAGGCGCGTCGAAACCGCGGTGCTGCGTGCCGCATTCCCGAACGCAATGACACGCCGCGCGATGCTGTCCGCCATCGGCAGCGCCACGCTCACCACCGCTCTGTCGCAGATCTTCCCGATCGCAACGGTGACCGACGCTTTCGCCCAGTCCGGTCCGCTAGAAAAGACCAAACTGGCTGTCGGCTTCATTCCGATCACCTGCGCAACGCCGATCATCATGGCGCATCCGCTCGGCTTTTATTCCAAGCAGAAGCTTGACGTCGATGTGGTCAAGACCGCCGGCTGGGCTGTCATCCGCGACAAGACCATCAACAAGGAATACGATGCAGCGCATATGCTGGCGCCGATGCCGATCGCCATTTCGATGGGACTTGGCTCGACGCCGACGCCGTTCACCGTCCCGGCAATCGAGAATGTCAACGGACAGGCGATCTGCCTTGCCATGAAGTTCAAGGATCAGCGTGATCCGAAAAGCTGGAAGGGCATGAAATTCGCCATTCCATTCGACTATTCGAACCACAATTATCTGTTGCGCTATTACCTTGCCGAGCACGGCATCGACCCGGACACCGATGTGCAATTGCGCGTCGTGCCGCCGCCGGAGATGGTCGCCAATCTGCGCGCCGGCAATGTCGACGGCTTCCTCGCACCTGACAACATCGTGCAGCGTGCCGTGTTCGACGGCATCGGCTTCATCCATATCCTGTCCAAGGAAATCTGGGATGGACATCCCTGCTGCAGTTTCTCGGCGCGCGCCGATTTCGCAACCGAGATGCCGAACACCTATGCGGCGCTCCTGCGCGCCATCATGGAAGCCAGCGCCTATTCGGCCAAGCCTGATCACCGCAAGGAAATCGCCGAAGCGATCGCGCCGGCCAATTACATCAATGCGCCGGTGACAGTGCTCGAACAGGTCCTGACCGGCACCTATGCCGATGGCCTTGGCGGCATCAAGAAGGACCCCAACCGCGTCACCTTCGATCCCTTCCCGTATGACAGCTTCGCGGTCTGGATCATGACGCAGATGAAGCGCTGGGGTCAGGTCAAGGGCGATATCGACTATGCCGGTATTGCCAAAAAGGTATTCCTGACCACCGAAGCCGGCAAGGCGATGAAGGATGCCGGGATGACGCCGCCGGCAACACCGACCAAGACATTCTCGGTGATGGGCAAGACCTTCGATCCGTCGAAACCGAACGACTATGTCGCGAGCTTCGCTATCAAACGCGTCTGACGCGAATGAACGCATAAAAATAAATGCCCGGCTCGCGTTTCCGAAACGAGCCGGGCGTATGGACTTTGATCCCTTCTTGGACATCAGACCAACGCTTCAAGTTTGCGCAAGAGCCGCATCAAATACGCAGCGAATTGCTGAAACTTTGGCCATCGCGATCAGGGAACTGCGCGGTACGCTTGGCCGTTTTTCACCACGCGGAGGTGGAAGATGGGTCAGCTCGGTTCCCCACGGCCGTTGGCTTTGGTCGTCGAAGACGACAAGCCGCAGCGGGACGCGCTCGCCAAACTCCTCGAGAAAAACCAGATGCAGGTCATTCAGTGCGAGAGCGCGGAGGCCGCCTGTGTCGTACTGAGCAAGATGGGGATCGGTATCTCATTCCTGTTCACGGGCGTCGAGCTGGCCGGTCTCATGGATGGCGCTTCGCTCGCCATGCGCGCCCGCAGGCGTTATCCGAACATCACCATCGTCGTCGCATCAGGCGAGCGCCGCCCGCGGGAGCTCCCCTCCGAGCTGACCTTCATCCCAAAGCCGTGGCAGCCTTCCGACATTCTGCGCGAGGCTGAAAAGGCCGCGAACCTCTGACGCCATCATGCCTGCGCGCGTCTTGCGCCTTACCACACATGCGGGATCAGGCGATAGCGCACCCGCGCGGCATAGTCGCTGTAGCCTTGCAGCTCATCACGCAAGGTGTCCTCCTCATGCACGGCGCGCCACGCGATCCCCAGGATGAATAGTAACGACAACGCCAGCCCAATCCATGATCCGAGCAGCAGCGGCATGCCGATCAGCAGCAGCACGGCGCTCGCATACATCGGATGACGCACGAAGGCGTAAGGGCCGCTATCG
>JAEXXW010000708.1 GCA_023405565.1 Pseudomonadota bacterium | reverse complement strand
CCGCCGATATAGGTGAACCTCACTTTCGTTACAATTTATACGTTCACTGCTATCGGCCGGCGCGCCTTACGGGACCTAACTCCGCAAATAGCTGCCAGCGGCGCGACCCACGGTGTCCCGCCCTCACCAATATCGATCCAAGTATTTGATTTTGTTGGTGAGCCCGATGGGATTCGAACCCATGACCTACTGATTAAAAGTCAGTTGCTCTACCGACTGAGCTACAGGCTCCCGGAGCGATCCGGAAAGGAGCTGGCGGGGACGACAAGGATCGGCCGCGCAGCCATGCCGCGAACGGCAGGGCGGACACATAAGCCGAGATCGGCGGCAGGACAATGAAAAATTCCACCCGGGCGTCGCCGATCCTGTGGGCGGAGGCCAGCGCATGCGACCCGGGAGGCCAAATTGCCGGATGGCCGGACTGTTGCCCTGATGTCGTCGGCGGGATTTACTATTGATATCAGCTAAGTCAGCCACAACGCCCTGTGTCCGGAGCCAGCCATGCCGATTGTCAACCGTATTGCCGAGTTTCATCCGGAAATCACGGCCTGGCGGCGCGATCTGCATGCCAATCCCGAGCTCCTATTCGATGTCCACCGCACGGCCGCCTCGGTGGCCGAGAAGCTGAAGGCCTTCGGCTGCGACGAGGTCGTTCCCGGAATCGGTCGCACCGGCGTGGTCGGGGTCATCAAGGGCAACAAGCCGGCTTCCGGCGGCCGGGCTTCGGTCATCGGCCTTCGGGCCGACATGGATGCGCTGCCGATCGAGGAGGCGACCGGGCTGCCCTACAAATCCACTATCAAGGGCAAGATGCACGCCTGCGGCCATGACGGCCACACGGCGATGCTGCTCGGCGCCGCCAAGTACCTCGCCGAGACCCGCAATTTCGGCGGCACGGCGGTGGTGATTTTCCAGCCGGCCGAGGAAGGCGGCGGCGGCGGCAAGGAAATGGTCAATGACGGGATGATGGAGCGCTTCGGGATCGAGGAAGTCTACGGGATGCACAATTATCCTGGCATGCCGGTCGGCGAATTCGGCATGCGGCCCGGCCCGATCATGGCGGCGGCGGACTATGTGTCGATCGAGATCGAGGGCAAGGGCGCGCATGCGGCGCGGCCGCATCTTGGTATCGACCCGATCCTGGTCGGCGCACAGATGGTCAACCAGCTGCAGTCGATCGTCTCGCGCAATGTCGATCCGTTGGAATCGGGGGTGGTGTCGATCTGCGTGTTTCAGGCCGGCACGACCAACAATGTCATCCCGCAGACGGCGAAGCTTGCGGGCACCATCCGCAGCCTGACTGACGACGTGCGCGATCTTCTGGAGAAGCGCGTGCGCGAGGTCGTTGACGGCGTAGCGAAGCTCCATGGCGCAACGGCGCGGATCACCTATCACCGCGGTTATCCGGTCACGCGCAATCACACTGACCAGACCGCATTCGCGGCGTCGATCGCCTCCGAAATCGCCGGCAAGGATCGCGTCAACGCCGATCTGCCGCCGATGATGGGCGCGGAGGACTTCTCCTACATGCTCAATGCGCGGCCGGGCGCCTTCATCTTCGTCGGCAATGGCGACAGCGCCGGCCTGCACCACCCCGCCTATGACTTCAACGACGACGTCATCCCGGTCGGTTCGTCATACTGGGTGAAGCTCGTCGAGAAGGCGCTGCCCGCTTGAGCGCGCGGCCGCGCCCTCCTCGATCACCCTCCGCACGATCTCAATAGGCGACGGGTTGCGCATAGCGCGACGGCTGGGCTGCCGTACGACGCCCGCCAAGCGACGGGTTGTTGATCGCGCCATCCGGAACACGGCCCGTCAGCACATCGATGATGCTGCGCGCCGCTGACAGTTCGATCTCCCGGCGCGCCAGCGTGACGGCCGAGCCGATATGCGGCGTCAGCACGGTCGGCGCCGACGGCGAGATCAGGCGCGCATCGATATGCGCCGGCCGATCCTCCCTCGCCCAGTCTTCGCATTCGAAGACATCGGCGGCGTAACCGGCAAGATGCTTGCGTTCGATCGCATCCGCGATCGCGGCTTCGTCGACCAGCGACCCGCGCGCCGGATTGATCAGCCGTGCGCCCGGCTTCATCGCGGCCACGACCTTCGCATCGATGATGTGCTGTGTTTCGTTGATCAGCGGCAATGCGAGGACAACGTAATCCGACATGGCGATCAGATCGTCGAAGTCCGTTGCCGTGACATACGGCACCGGCTCCACCGGTCTTTCTGTCGTGGCCTGATCGCAGGCGAGCAAGCGGCAGCCGAAGCCAGTCAACCGTTCGGCAATCGCGCGGCCGACCTGACCAAAGCCAACGATGCCGACCGTCGCGCCGTGGAGACCCGAACCGTAAAGCTGCGCCCGCCAGCCGCGAAAACCGCGCGCCTTGATGCTGCGATCGCCGGCAACGATGTTGCGGCCAAGCGACAGCATCAAACCGATCGCAAGTTCCGCCGTCGGGATGGTGAGAAGATCGGGAACGATGGTCAGCCACACACCTGCATCCGTCGCCGCGTCGACATCGATGTTATCGGCCCCCTTCAGCGCCGCGCCGATGACGCGCAGGTCCGGGCAATCGGCGAGGAACGCCGCATCGATCCGGTCGGTCATGAAAGCCATGATGCCCGCTGCATCCGCACAGATGGCGCGTACTTCATCACACGGCCACGGCTCGATCGACGTGTTGACGAGCACGGTGGCATATTGGTCCAGCAGCGCGTTCGTCTCCGCAAAGACGGGATTGGTGACAACAACCTTGGGCTTTCCGGTCACAGCGTGATTCTTTCTATTGTTCCAGAACCTTTCTATTTTTTGGACTTGTCACTTTAACGACGGCTCGCAGCGCGGCCGCCTCGTGTCGACGCCTCAAACGCGGAACCGGCTGCGGCATCGCGGCTGCCATCGCAAGGCGCTATGCGACAAGTGATCCGTGCGCGCTCCCGCAACACGCGCGTGCCATCGCCGTTGACGCAACTATTTCAACCAATACAGGTTTGCCGCAAGATCGAAGCTGTCGGTGCTGACGAGACCGTCCTTCAGGTCCTTCTCGGCCTTGGCCAGCGCAAAGACGAGAACCGGCGCCGCGACACAACCATGCTCCTTGAGTTCCTGGGTAGTGCCGTCAATCGAGCGGATCTGCACAACCCAGTGCGGACGCACCGCTGTCTTCGGGCGTTTCAGCTTATGGATTTCAAACATGATCAGCGGGGCAGTGGCGATCCTGGTATCGACCTGCGAGATCGTGACGATACCTTCATCGTAGCGATCGAGATTGAAATTGGCCTCAAGCCCTGCGGTCCGGTAGCGCTTCAGCGCGCGCTCCAAGGCCTCCAGATCGCTATTGCTCCAAGGCAGATAACTCAGCAATTCGCCCCCTTATAACGCTCGCATCTCATCACGAGGATACGTGCAGCGCACAAAGCCTTTGTCCGGCAGCCCTTCTTTTCACAGATGACAAGATTCCAAATCAAACTGGAATATCATTTTTGGAAATCGAAATTTCACCGAAGCACCACGCCGCGCTCGAAAATGAGTCGCGATGTTGCCATGAACTCCCGGTAAGGTGGAAAATGCGTTGGGGAAATTTACCCGTCCAATGTTCGTTTGGGGGATAACAAGAGGAGGACCGACATGAGACTCTCGTCGTGCGATCCGGCTTGCACTCCCTCTGCCGTCTTTCAGAAGCCGGTCTGCCCGCGTTGCGGCGATATGCTTTTTGCCGCTTCTGCCACTGAATTTCTCGGCCCGGGCCAAATCCGCAACACGTGGTCTTGCGACAGTTGCGAATACGAATTCTGGACCGCTGTAGCTTTGCCGAACGACTTTTAGCGCAGCGCGCCCAGTCGTCTCCCACGGACTGCCCTTTCCAAATCGGGGAACTCACCATTTTTCTCAAATGGTGAGTTTTTCGTGTCCCGGCTCTTGCCTATGTCCGCTCAGATTTGCAGAACCATTCCATCGGGCTAAGAAGAATAGTCAATAAAAGCCCCGAGGTTTGGAATATGGGACGGAGATTGCGCGAATGGCGGGGTTAGACGGTCAGAATTTGCCTTTCCTGGTCGCCGGCGGTGGTATCGGAGGCTTGGTTGCGGCGTATGCCCTGTCGCTGAAGGGCTTCCCCGTCCGCGTGCTTGAGCAGGCCGACGGCTTCCGCGAGATCGGCGCCGGCATTCAGCTCGGGCCGAACATTTTCATGGCGCTCGACAAGATCGGCCTCAAGGATGCGATCCTCGCTGACGCCTGGGTTCCCCCGCACCAGGAGATGCGCGACGCCCTCACCGGCAAGCTGATCACCGAAGTCCCGCTCAATGAGGAATTCATCGCGCGCTTCAAGCAGCCCTATGCGGTCACCCACCGCCATGACATCCATGCCACCTTTCTGAAAGCCTGCCAGGGCTCAAGCCTGATCACGCTGGAAACCGACCGCGAGGTGGTTGATTTCGAGGACGACGGGCAAGCTGTTACCGTCATCCTCAAGAATGGCGAGCGCATTTCAGGCCGTGCTCTGATCGGTTGCGACGGCCTCTGGTCGAAGATCCGCAGCAAGGTCGTCGGCGACGGCAAGCCTCGCGTCTCGGGCCACATCGCCTATCGCGCAGTGCTCAAGAAAGAGGATGTGCCGGCCGATCTCTGGCAGCCCGGCGTGATCCTGTGGGCCGGCCCCCGCACCCACTTCGTGCATTACCCGCTTCGCCGTGGCGAACTCTATAATCTCGTCGCCGTCTTCCATTCCGACCATTACGCCGAAGGCTGGGACAGCGAAGGCGACAAGCAGCTCCTGTTCGATCACTTCAAGGGCCAGCGGCCGGAAGTGCTGCGCATGCTGGAGCGGATCGAGACCTGGCGTTACTGGGTGTTGTGCGACCGCGAGCCGATCAAGAACTGGTCGAAGGGCCGCGTCACCCTGCTCGGCGATGCCGCGCATCCGATGCTGCAATATCTCGCGCAGGGCGCCTGCCAGGCGACCGAAGACGCGGTCTGGCTCGCCGAGAAAGTGGCCGAGCAGCCCGACAACCTGCCAGCCGCGTTCGAGGCCTATCAGCAGCAGCGCTATCTGCGCACGGCGCGCGTGCAGATCATGGCCCGCGTTTACGGTGAGTTCTACCACGCCCGTGGTCCCGCAGCCGAACTGCGCGACATGATGCTGTCCGCCCGCACGCCGTCGCAATCGATGGACGGCGTCGCGTGGTTGTATGGGTCGATTTGATAGCCTGACGACAGGCTCTCCCCCGCTCGTTCCCGCAAAAGCGGGAACCCAGAGATCTGGATTCCTGCTGGAGCCTGTGCTCGGACGCGCGCAAGCGCGATCCGAGTGCAGGAATAAGCGGTAAGCGGAGAGTGAGTTTTCGTTACGAACCTAAAACCCGTAAAGCTTCGCCGGGTTGTCGACCAACAGCTTCTTCTGCACGACCGGATCCGGCGCGATCTTCGGCACGAGATCGACGAGATCGGCTTCGTCAGCCTCATGCGTCGAATTCGGATGCGGGAAATCCGTGCCCCACAGAACGCGGTCGGGAATGGTATCCACGATCTTCCTGGCGATCGGCACCGCCTTGTCATAGGGCGGAAAATCGATGCGCTCCGAACCGCAGACCTTGATCCAGCAGCGATCGAGCTTAGCGAGATCGAGCAGCGCCTCGAGCGGCTTCTGATCGACAC
>JAEXXW010000703.1 GCA_023405565.1 Pseudomonadota bacterium | reverse complement strand
CCATCATGGCGTCTTACGACAATCTGCTTGCCGACGTTCCGACCGACCTGTGGATCAATGGTCAATGGCGCAAAGCCTCCGACAATCAGTGCTTCGACGTGTTCGATCCGGCGACCGAACAGAAGGTTGCATCGGTGGCGAGCGCGACGGTTGATGACGCGATTGCCGCCATTGATGCGGCGCAAGCCGCATTTCCCGCCTGGGCGGCGAAGAAACCGCGCGAGCGCGCTGAGATCCTGCGCAAGGCGTTCGAGCTGATCATGCGCGATGCCGAGCGGCTTGCAAAACTGATCACCGTCGAGAATGGCAAGGCGCTACCGGATTCGCGTGGCGAAGTAGCCTATGCGGCCGAGTTCTTCCGATGGAATGCGGAAGAGGCCGTGCGCAATCTCGGGCAAATGTCGGTCGCGCCATCGTCCGGTGCGCGCATTCTCGTGCAGCACAAGCCGGCCGGTGTCGCCGTGCTGGTCACGCCGTGGAATTTCCCGGCCGCGATGGCGACGCGCAAGATCGGCCCAGCCCTCGCTGCCGGCTGTCCCGTGGTGCTGAAGCCCGCTTCCGATACGCCGCTGACCATGCTGGCCTTGATGCCGATCCTGGAAGAAGCCGGTGTTCCGGCGGGCGTGGTCAATGTCATCCCGTCGCGCTCCTCCGGCAAGGTGGTGGGCGCGATGCTGCACGATCCGCGCGTGCGCGTCGTCTCCTTCACCGGCTCGACCGAAGTCGGCCGCGTGCTGTTGCGCGAAGCGGCCGACAACATTGTCAGGCCGGCGATGGAGCTTGGCGGCAATGCGCCGTTCATCGTGTTCGATGACGCCGATATCGATGCGGCGATTGAAGGCGCGATGATCGCCAAGATGCGCAACATGGGCGAGGCCTGCACCGCCGCAAACCGCTTCTATGTGCATGAGGCAGTCCACGATGCGTTTGCGCAGAAGCTCACCGACAAGATGAATTCCCTGAAGATGGGCAACGGGCTCGACGAGGGCGTCACCCTCGGACCGCTTGTGAACAAGGAAGGCCGCGACAAGGTGATCGAACTGGTCGATGATGCGGTGGCCAAAGGCGCGAAGGTTCTGACCGGCGGCAAGACGCCGAGTGGCACTGGCTTCTTCTATCCGGCGACTGTCATCACCAACGTGCCGGACAGCGCAAAGATGATCAGCGAAGAAATCTTTGGTCCTGTTGCGTCGATCCAGACGTTCAAAACCGAAGACGAAGCGATCAAGCGCGCCAACGACACCGAATATGGACTCGTGGCGTATCTCTACACCAAGGATATCAGTCGCGGCATGCGCGTGTCGGAGAAGCTCGACTTCGGCATGGTCGGCCTTAATCGCGGTCTTGTCTCCGATCCGGCCGCACCGTTTGGCGGCATGAAGCAGTCTGGTCTTGGCCGTGAAGGCGGCCACGAGGGCATGATGGAATTCCTTGAGACCCAATATGTCTCGGTGAACTGGTAACGCGAACAAAGTCGGCGCCCGAAAACGGGCGATCCGGCGACCTTGTCACAAGGTCGCTGGAAACCTCTCGAAGGAACGACAGAAGGAAATGGGGAGCGAATGGACATCCTGATGCCGCAGCTTGGCGAGACGGTGGCCGAGGGCAAGATCACCAAATGGTTCAAAGGCGCGGGCGACAACGTTCAGCCCGGCGACAATCTGTTCGAGATCGAAACCGACAAGACCTCGATGGAGGTGCCGGCGACCAGCGCCGGGGTGCTGGCGGAGATCCGCGTTGCGACCGGCGACGTTGTTCCGGTCGGTGCTGTTGTGGCGGTGTTGGCGGAGTCCGCCGAGGCGGCGGCTGCGCATAAGCCGGCGGAAAAAGCAGTAGCTCCGATCGCGCCTGTGAAAGCAGAGACTCGGGCCGCCAGCGCTACGAATGGGGCGGGCACGCAAATCGCTCCCACACCCAAGCCCGTCCCCATGGACCTGTTCCGCGAGGTGCGGACTCCGGAACGCAATTACGGTCCGGCGCGCATTGGCGGCATCAGCGTCACACCCCTCGCACGACGGCTGGCCGGCGAGAACGGCATCGATCTGTCGCGTATCACCGGCTCCGGTCCGCATGGCCGCATTGTCGCGCGTGACGTGGAAGCACAGGCGAAGCGCGCACCGGCGATTGCGCCGGCGTCCGCTCCATCGTCATCGGACATTCTCGCGCTCTACCGCGACATACCCTTAGAAGAAATGCCGCTCGACGGCATGCGCAAGACCATCGCGACGCGACTGACCCAAGCGAAGCAGACCGTTCCACATTTCTATCTCAATGCCGATGTCAGCATCGATGCATTGCTGAAAGTGCGCGCCGAAGCGAATGCGGCTGCGCCACGACCGGATGGCGCGGCGGACTATCGCATTTCCGTCAACGACTTCATCATCAAGGCGCTTGCCCTGGCGCTGATGCGTGTCCCGGCGGCCAATGCCGTATGGGCGGACGATCGCATTCTGCGCTTCACCCGCGCCGATATCGGTGTCGCGGTCGCGATCGAAGGCGGCCTTTTGACGCCAGTGCTTCGCGCGGCGAATGAAAAATCGCTCAGCGCCATCTCCAACGAGATGCGCGCGCTGGCGACCCGCGCTCGCGACAGGAAGCTGATGCCGGAAGAATATCAGGGCGGTGTCAGCGCCATTTCCAATCTCGGCATGTATGGCGTGCGCGATTTCTCGGCCATCATCAACCCGCCGCAATCGACCATCCTTGCCATCGGTGCGGCGCAACGCCGTCCGGTCGAAACCGAAGACGGCGGCGTGCGGTTCGAAAGCCAGATGACGATCACATTGTCCTGCGATCACCGCGTCATCGATGGCGCGCTGGGTGCGCAATTGCTCGCGGCGGTGAAGGGCTATCTCGAACAGCCCGTGACCATGCTGGTGTGATGGCATGACCCAGGTCGCGTTCCTCACCTTCGCAATGATCCTGTTGATCGCGGTGATCTCTCCAGGTCCCGCAGTGGCGGCAATCATTGCGCGGGTGATGGCGCGCGGCACCAGCGGCATCGTTCCCTTCTGCGCCGGCCTCGTGCTAGGCGATCTGATATGGCTGTGCTGCGCGATGTTCGGCCTTGCGGCACTTGCGGCGCTGTTTCAGCCGGTCTTCCTCATCGTCAAATATTGTGGCGCGGCCTATCTGCTCTATCTCGCCTGGAAATTATGGAGAGATGCCGGCGCACCGATGGCGGCGGAACCGGTGCGCGGACAAGGCAGGCAACTCTTTGGCGCGGCATTGCTGCTGTCGCTCGGCAATCCGAAGGTCATGCTGTTCTATCTCGCGCTGCTGCCGACACTGATCGATCTCACCCAATTGACGATCGCCGACATGGCAGAGCTTGCCGCCATTGTCGCGCTGGTGGTGAGCACCGTGCTGGCTGGCTATGTGCTGTTGGCAGCACAGGCGCGCCGTCTCTTTACGAGCCCACGCGCGGTGCAGGCCGTCAACCGCACAGCGGGCGTTGCCATGGCTGGCGCCGCCGCCGCGATCATTGCCCGCAACTGATCCTTACGGCAGGTGAAACAGGATCGGGATGACGCCCGTCTCCTGAAGATTTTCGAAGATTTCCGCGATCGGCACAGCGAGCAGAAACAAGAGCGCATCGGCGAAGGTCATCAGGACACGCGGTGGACGAATGGTGAGTGTGGGCTCATCTTTCCAGAGCGATGGATTGGGAATGAAGCGCGGCACCCGAGCGAGATATGCCTGGTAGGCTTCTCCATAACGCGCGCCGAGAACCCGCTCCTCCTGCCGCACGACGATAGAAAAAACCACGTAAGCCAGGGCGGCACAGGCCAGCGCCATGACCACGCTGCCGATCTGCGCGCCGACGCCTGCCGCACCGAGAAATGAAAAGAAATAAAGCGGGTTGCGCATGACCGAATACGGCCCGGTCTGCACGAATTCCTCGATCTTGCGCCCACCAATGTAAAGCGAGGCCCAGGTCCGGCCGAGAATACAGACAACGATCAGAACAATGCCCGTCCATTCGATCATCTCATGCACGGTCTGACCGCTCGGATGCATCGACGTGGTGACGGCAAAGAAAAAGACCCCGATGGCGATCAAGACAAACAGGACGATCTTGCGGATCGTCTGGACAGTGTGAATTTTCATGTGCGGGGCCGGAATGTGATAGGTGCTCGTAAAACAGCAGATTTGCGGTTCGTTCACCAGCTAGTATAGGTGGATTACGGCTGAAACCAGCCGTGTTTTCAATAGACGATAAGCCTAAGGGGAGGTAGCCGGATGGCCGATAAACCCGAAATATTGCTGGCTGGAATGGCCAAACCGACCATTATTGGCGGCATCGAGCCTTTTGCGGTTGTGCACAAGCTGAGCGAGGCCAAGGATCCGGAAGCCTTCCTTGACGATATTGCGCCTCGCATTCGGGGCATTGCCATTGCCTATATGGCGAACAAACTCGACGGCGCATTCATGTCCCGCTTTCCCAAGCTGGAAATCGTGTCCAGCTTCGGCGTCGGTTACGATCACGTTGACGCCAAATGGGCCGGCGAGCATGGCATTGTCGTCACAAACACACCGGACGTGCTGAACGAGGAAGTGGCCGACACGGCGATCGGTCTCCTGCTCAGCACCATTCGCGAATTCCCGCAGGCCGACCGCTATCTGCGTGCGGGCAAATGGCTTCAGCAGGGCTATCCGTTGTCGAAGGCGACGTTG
>JAEXXW010000661.1 GCA_023405565.1 Pseudomonadota bacterium | reverse complement strand
CCGTATTGGTCTTGCACTTCACGACATCGATGGGCTCGCCGAGCAACGCGCCGGCAATCTCCATCTCGTCCTCGTCGAGCGCTGCGATCGCCTGCGAGGCGAGCAGACAGATCGGGTGGATACCGATGACGAGCGCGATATCGAGCGCCTCGCCTGCTTCCTCGGCCATGCGGAAATAATTCAGCGTATGACGCGGCAGCAGAAGCACACCGATGCGATCCGGCCCGCTGATCTGACACCGGTGAATCGCGACATTCTGCACGCCCGTGCGCGGATTGCGGGCGATCAACAGACCGGCCGTGATGTAAGGGCCGCTGTCGAGCTCGTTGTGCTTGGGGATCGGCAGAAGCTTGAGCAGATCGATGTTGTCGATATGCACGACGTCCTGAACGGGTCCCGACTCAACCTCTCGGCACGGTAAAGGATTGCGCACGGCATCCTGAAAGCGGGCCAGAAGCTCGTCGTCAGTCACACCGATCGATTCGGCGACTGAACTGCGCGTCGTGAACAGATTCGCGACCACCGGAATGTCGTGACCATCCGGCTTTGGAAACAACACCGTCCGATCCCGCTCGATCTTTTTCGCAATTGCGGCAAGTTCATCGGCCAGCGACACCCCCTCGCGCGAGATCGCAAGTCTGTCTCGCCCGGCAAGATAGGATAGCCAGCGGCGCAAATCCGCCGTTGCCTCTTGCCTCGTATTGGCGCGCGGAGCGCTGGCCTGTCTGATCGCCATATACTGCTTCTCTTCCGTAAATGGTCGCAGCAGATCACGCCGCGACCGGATCGTGTGCGATGTCAGTCAACAGTGATGTTGGCGTCCTTGATGACGTCCCGCCATTTGACGACTTCCGATGAAATCAGGTTCTTGAATTCCTGCGACGTCGATTTGGCGGGATCGGCACCGATTTCGATCAGACGCTTGCGGACATTGGGATCGTCCATGGTCTTGCCGATCAGGTCGGACAAACGATCGACAATCGGCTGCGGCGTGCCCTTGGGCACCAGCAATCCGAACCAGGCGAACGTCTCGAAATTCGGCAATCCCTGCTCCGCCATGGTCGGCACATCCGGCAGAGCAAGGCTTCTTTCACGGCTGGTCACGGCGATCGGACGAATGTCTCCCGCCGTCAATTGCGAGTAGATATTCGGAATGAGCTGGAAGCTGGTCGGCACCTGGCCGGACAGCATGTCGACAACGATGTTCGTCGCGGCGCGATATGGCACGTGATTCATCTTGGTCTTGGCAACCTGATCGAACAACGCGCCGGCCAGATGCTGCGAACTTCCGACGCCGATGGACGAATAATTGATCTGGCCCGGCCGCTCCTTCACATAGGCAATGAATTCCGGAACCGTTTTCACCGGTATCGTTTTCGGATTCACAACCAGGACATTCGGCAGCTTGGCGACGAGCGACAAAGGCACGAAGTCCTTCTCGGGATCGTAAGGCAGGTTTTTGTAAAGCACCTTGTTGACGGCGAGTGGACCGGACGCGCTGAACAGGATCGTATGACCGTCGGGCTCGGCCGTCGCGACCGACGCCGTGCCGAGATTGCCGCCCGCACCGGCCTTGTTCTCGACCACAATGCGGGTGCCCAGCTGTTCGCCGAGCCGTTCGGCGACGATGCGGGTAATGATGTCGGTCGCGCCTCCCGCGGGAAACGGCACCACGATCCTGACGGTCTGGGTTGGATAGTTCTGCGCCTGTGCACCGATCGTCAATGCAAACAAGGCCGCGCACGCGGCAAGCGTTTTCCGCAAGACCATGAATTTTCCTCCCGCTCAGGTTTCTCTCGACCGTATGGCGGCCGCTTTTCTTGCTGCGGGAATTTCACACTGGAGGGAGCAGGCCGCAAATATCTATAAATGATCGCGATATCATCGGATCTGATATCGTTGACGGCGCACTTCATCCCGTATTTACAAACCTTTGAGAACGACTGTCGTGCCAGATCCGGGCGGCGAGGGCCAATCCCATCATTAACAATTCTGATAGCGGCTCTTGCATCCGCCGCTCACAAAGGCGCCGATTTTCATGACCAAAGTCGCGGTTGAGGCATGGGGGGCCGGCAGCGCACGCGGCAAGGCTGCACAGCGCAGGCAACGTTATCCGACCCTTGGCTATCTCGAGCAGGCGGCCAGACGGCGCGTTCCCCGTTTTGCATTTGATTTTGTCGAGGGCGGCACGGGCGATCATGTCGGTGTCGAAAGCAACCGCAAGGCCTTCGACGGCATTCAGATCGTCCCGCGCTATGGCTCACCCCAACAGGTCACAACGACCGTCGAGCTATTCGGCGTGCATTACGCCGCTCCGATCGGCATCTCACCGGTCGGCACCGACGGGCTGATCTGGCCCGGCGCAACATTGGCCCTTGCCCGATCCGCAGCAGCGGCACGGATTCCCTATATCGTGGGCACGCTCGCATCCGCATCGCTGGAAACGGTGGCTGCGATCTGCCCCGACAGTTTCTGGTTTCAGCTCTACGGGCTTCCGGCACGGGATCATGCCGTGAGCTTCGATCTTGTCGCGCGCGCCGCGGCGGCGGGAGCACATGCGCTCGTTGTCACGATGGACGCACCGGTTCGTGCGAAGCGGCCCAAGGATATGCGGAACGGGCTTGTCGTACCGTTTCGTCCAAAGCTGCGCACGATTGCCGATGTCGCCACATCGCCATTGTGGGCGCTGCAACTTCTCAAGGCCGGCACGCCCGGCTTCCCGAACATGACGCCCTATCTCGGCGCGAGGCCGAACCTCGCTGCCTCGGCCGGCTTCGTTCAGCGCGAGATCAACGGGACATTCAGCTGGGACGATTTGCAGCGCCTGCGTGACAAGTGGCCCCGCGCATTCGTCATCAAAGGCCTGCAG
>JAEXXW010000568.1 GCA_023405565.1 Pseudomonadota bacterium | reverse complement strand
GCTCCCGCCCGGTTATCATCCGGAACAGGGTGGTCTTGCCCGCGCCGTTGGGCCCGACGAGACCGATCTTCTCGCCCTTCTGAAGCGCCGCTGACGCTTCGATGAAGAGGATCTGATGGCCGTTTTGCTTGCTGATATTGTCGAGACGGATCATGGGCACACGAGGCTGAACAAAGTCGCGGCCGACTTACGCCATGTGGCGCGTCTGCGAAAGCGCTTATCCGCCTGCTTGCGACTAAAAGGCGAAGCGCTGCTGTGCCGCCGGCGGTGGCTGCAGGCTGATGCCCTCAAGTGCGAGCATGCGCTCTTTCGCTGTTGAGCCACCGGGCGCCGAAAATCCGCCGATTTTGCCGCCCGCCGCCAGAACCCTGTGGCAGGGAGTGATCAGCGGTACCGGATTTTTAGCCATGGCGTGGCCGACATCGCGTGCGGCCTGCGGTCCAGCCCCAAGTTCCCTCGCGAGGGCGCCATAGGTCGTTGTCTGACCCCATGCAACCTTGCGAAGCGCCTCATAAATCCGAACAAAGAACAGGTCTTGTCCGTCGATATCGAGCACAACCTTCGAAAAGTCTATCTTCTCTCCCTCGAAGTAACGTCGAACAGCCGTTACCACCTCTGTGATCGGCGCAGGAGGCGTTGCACGCAGGACCTGCGGCATGCTTCGAAGCAGGAGGCGTTCGGCCGCTTCCGCCGTCTGGCTGGGCAGCCGGAAACATGTGACGCCTGTATCGCTCCAGGCGATCGCACAGAAACCGACAGCAGTTTCAAAGACGGCGTAATGCTGCGCTGTCCCGGTCATGGCAGTGTCTCCACTCTTCCGGAGAGATGGGTGCTCCAGGAGGGACAAGCCACCCGATTTCTGCATCACGGACAAATGGCAACACCACGCAATGTTGTTCTCATGACATGGGTGCGCCCGAAAGGATAATGGCCGGGCAGGCCCGGCCATTATCGTGCTTCCTGCTTCTCAACAGCGGCGTGGTCCGCCGCCGAACTCAGAACTCCGCCCAATCCCCCTCGATGGCGACCGCCGCAGCGGCGCCGCCGCGAGCGGCCACCGCGCGCTTCGCCGGCTGCCGGACCGGCGTCGACGGCCGGACCGCAGGGGCGGCAGGCTTCACCCGCGCGACTGGAGACTGAATACGCGGGGCCGGAGCAGCCTCCTGCTCATCGCCGAACTTGAAGAAGCCCATGCGCTCACGCATCGCAGCCTGCTGATCTTCCAGCGTCTTGGCCGTGGCGGCATTCTGCTCGACCAGCGCCGAATTCTGCTGCGTGACTTCGTCCATCTGAACCAGCGCCTTGCTGACCTGATCGAGACCGGAGGCTTGCTCGCCGCTGGCACTGGCGATTTCCGAGACGATTTCGGCAACCTGCTTGATCGACTCAACGATCTTGCCGAGCGACGTGCCAGCACGATTGACAAGATCCACGCCCTCAGTGACCTGCGTCGAGGAGTTGACGATCAGGTCCTTGATGTCCTTGGCCGCCTGCGACGAACGCTGGGCCAGGCTGCGGACTTCCGAAGCCACCACAGCGAAGCCGCGGCCGGCTTCGCCCGCGCGGGCCGCTTCCACCGCGGCGTTGAGTGCGAGAAGGTTGGTCTGACGGGCGATTTCGTCGATCACCGAGATGATGTCCGAAATCTTGCGCGACGATTCCTCGATGCGGGCCATGGCCGACACGGCTTCCGACACAACCTGACCGCCCTGATCGGCGATCTGATGCGTGCCCCGTGTCAACGAATTGGCATGCTGCGCGTTGTGCGCATTCTGCTTCACCGTCGCCGAAATTTCTTCCATCGACGCGGATGTCTCTTCAAGGCTTGCCGCCTGCTCTTCGGTCCGCTGCGACAGATCGGTCGTCGAAGCAGAAATTTCCGCTGCGGCATTCGACACTTCGCCGGTGGCCAAAGCGATCGCCTGGATCGTCGATTGCAGGCGATCCATCGCGACGTTGAAGTCTTCCTTGATCTGGCTGTAGGACGTACTGAACCCGTCATCCAGACGCACGGTCAGATCGCCTTCCGAGAGACGGCCAAGACCATCACCCAGCATCCGCATCGCACGGGCCTGTTCGTCGGCTGCGCGCGCACGTTCTTCGGCCGCCTGCGCCTGCATTTCCGCCTCAGCCTTCTGGCGCTTCAACGTCTCGTCCGCTTCGGCGCGTGCCTTTTCCAGTGCCAAGACCTTGAACCGCTCAACCGAATTGGCGACATCGCCGATCTCGTCCTTGCGATCGAGACCGGGCAGCACGACCGAGAAGTCGCCGTCGGCCAGCTTCAGCATCGCGCCCTGGATGCTGCGCAGCGGTCCGGTCACGCGACGTGTGACCAGCAGCATCGTGCTGGTAACAAATACCAACGCCACCAACAGCAACGCTCCCGTCATCAGCAGATGTCGCAGTGAAGAAGATGCCTTCGCTTCCGAATGATCTTTGGCAAGGTCAAGTGCCGTCTCTGCAACGCCAAGCAAGGAAGCCAGCTTGCCCACCGACATTGGCAACCACTCTTGGGTCGTGAGGCTGGCCTTCTCTCCGGCAACAACGGACCCGAACAGTTTCAGACGCAAGTCTGAAAACTTCGGATCATAGAAATCATCCTTTACCAGTTGCAGGGCCTTCCCAAATTGGGGCGGCAAATCCAAACCGGCAGCAACCTCTTCAAGGGCGTTCCAGGCCGCGTCGGTCCGGCCCATGTTTTTTGCGTAAACCAGCATCGGCTCCGGCGGGAGCTTCACACCACCCAGGCCGTTCGAAACCATTGAATGGACGTCGCCGGCACTGTTGCGTGCAATCCAGGCGAGCTGCTTGATCGTCAGCAATTGATCGATCGTGCTGTCCTCAAGTTTTATCGTGTTGGTGAGTTGCTCCGACAAATTTCCAAGCGACGTGATGAGGCCACTGGTCATCGCATTGTATTCGTCCAGCAAGCCTGCGCGACGCGACGCTTTGGCTTGCGTTACCGCGCGCGCGCTTTCCTCGTGCAGAGCATTCATTTTCTGAACTAACGCAACGAGGGCGGGATAGCTAGACTGCTTCCCGGAATAATCGAACCCTTCAAGCGCCGCCATAGCCGGCTTCAGCGCCGCCAGCCCGGCCGCACGCACGTCCTGTGTCTGCTTGGCCAAAGCTGTCAATGGTCGCTCGCTACCCAGATCGCGCATTGTCGTCGAGCGGTCGACACGCAGATTATGGAGTGCGGTGAAGAGATTGCGTGAGATATCAATGATCACCGCGCTGCGCGTCGCGGCCTGATATTGCGTCCAGGATGCCCACACATTCTGGGCAAGCATGACGATGACAGCGGCGCCAAGAATTCCGATGACGGATTTCAGCAATGTGCCGACGGACAATTTGTTCAACATTGAGCAAGCCCCATTCACCCGAATGCTCAAGGCTTAGTGTCCAGCGGTAAACACGCGGTAATTGAGGGTGGAGCAACGACAAATATTCATGCGAGCGCTCGGACAAGTTGTCTTGCCGCTGCTCTAAAAATGCCCATTGCAATTTTGAGGCGATATCGTATCGACCGCACAACTAGAACAGATCGAAATATTCCTTCTGCTCCCAACGCGTGACATCCGCGGCATCGGCCCGTTCCTCACTGCGATAGCGGGCGATCTCCGCCTCCTTGATGCGCAGATAATAGTCCATGAAGCCGTCGCCGAAGGCGTCCCGGAAGCACCGGTTCGTGCGCAAGGCATCCAGTGCCTCGCCCAAATTTCTGGGCATGGATTCGGCCGGCGTTTCGTAGGGCGTGTCGGCTGACGGCCCGGGGTCGAGATCGCGCGCGACACCGTCGAGGCCGGCGACGATCTGCGAGGCGATATAGAGATACGGGTTAGCCGCCGGTTCGCCGATCCGATTTTCGATGTGGGTGGCCGGATCGCCGGGCTGACCGATCACACGCACCATCGCGCCACGATTGTCCTGTCCCCAGATCACGCGATCGGGCGCCAGCGCATAGGCGCGATAGCGCTTGTAACCGTTGAGCGTCGGAGTCGCGAAGGCCGCACTCGCCCGCGCATGGGCGAGCAGACCGCCAAGCCAGGCCCGGCCGAGCGGCGACAATACATTCTCACCGTCATGGGAGACGAAGGCGTTGTCCCTGGTCTTCACATCGATCAGCGACTGATGCAGATGCCAGCCGCTGGAAAAAGCATTCGGCAAGCCCGGCCGGCACATGAAGGTGCAGTGCATGCCGTTGCGACGCGCGATCTGTTTCATGGCGCTGCGGAACAGCACCATCATGTCAGCGGCTGCGAAGGCCATCTCCGGACGGAATGTGAATTCGCATTGGCTTGGCCCGAGTTCGACCTCCGCCGAACGGAACGGCAGGCCAAGCGCCATAACCGCCCGCCAGAATGGCTCGAGGATCGGCTCGATCTGATCGGACCGTGCTTCGGTAAGAAGCTGAAAGCCCTGATGGATATAGCTGACCTCGATCGGCTCGGCCGGCCATGTCGCATCGGCTGGCGCAAGACGCGGGTTTTCGATGCGATAGAGATGAAACTCGACCTCGAGCCCGGCCAGCAGGTCGTATCCTTTGTCGCCAAGCGCTGTCAGCGCATTTCGGCAAATCTGGCGCGTCGAGAACGGCACCGGCTTGCCGTTCTGGAAATAGATATCGCACAACACCCATCCGGTGTTCGGCGCCCAGGGCAACACGCGAAACGTCGTCGGATCAGCGATCATCAGGAAGTCGGCCGCTCCCTGCATCTCCGGCATCGAAAAGCCGCCGCCCGGTGTGAACACCGGAAACACCGTGCGATGCGATGTGTCCTTGCAGAGCAGTGTCGATGTCATGCTGACGCCGTTGCGCATCAGCTTCGGCGCATCGGCCGCAACCACTGTCTTGCCACGCAAGACGCCGTGCTGGTCGACGAACGAAAAGCGGACGAGATCGAGCTTGAGTTCGTCAATGTCCTTTTCGACGCTCTTTGCCAGCCTCGATTGCTCGTCACTCCATAAACCGTGGCGCTCGACGAAACTGATCGTGGTGCTGTGGCGCGAGGACATGGCAATCACTCATTGTCATGCCGGACGCTAATGCCCATTCGCCCAGCTCTTGGTCTTGCGGCGATGCTCGTGCGCCTTTTGCGAATAACCTTGCCAATCTGAAGCCGGGCCGACACCATCGACACACATCGGCCCGGTGATCGCTGGCGCGCTCCCGGCATCCAGTGTCATCAGCGTACGCTCGCCCTTGCTCGTCTGCTCGATCGCGGCGCGCAGCATGCGTCGATACGCGGTGATCGCCTTATCGGACTGACCCAGATGCTCCTTGGTGCGATCCTGGACCGGGCCCATCGACTCGCACGCCCACTGGTCATGCACATTGATGTCGGCGCCCATGCCGGTATAGGTGTCGTGCGCCTGCTCATGCGGATCGAAACCGTAATCGTTCTGCTTGTTCTTGCGTGGCACGTAGTTCGGCAACTCGTACAATTCGAGGCGCTGGCGGCGCATCTCGTCCTTGTCGACCTTGTTTCCGAAGCTGGTGAAGATGCAATACCAGTAATGCGTCGTCTCATCGACCGGGACATGCCATTGCGAGATCGTCATCTCCTGGCTCATCGGGATCATGAAAGCATTCGGGAAGACGAGATTGGTGACGCGCACATGCATCGATGCGT
This sequence comes from Pseudomonadota bacterium, assembly GCA_023405565.1. Lineage (GTDB taxonomy): Bacteria > Pseudomonadota > Alphaproteobacteria > Rhizobiales > Xanthobacteraceae > Pseudorhodoplanes. The sequence continues at coordinate 1,506 of JAEXXW010000568.1, read as the reverse complement.
CGCTGATCTGCCGCAGCGTCGAGAGCCGCAGACCGTAATCGGTCGGCTCGACTTCGATCCGTGGACGCGGGAAATCGCGCATGATCTTCGTCATCGGCATGTCGGCGTCCGATGTCGAGTCGCGGAACATCTTGCCATAGGATCTGGACGTGTCCTCGTCCTCGAAGAACCGGTGCAGCCATGACGTATGTGCGGGATCAATGCCGACTTCGAGCGATTGCAGCCAGTTGCACTCGATCAGCCCCTTGAAAGCGAAAGTGTATTCGTCGGGCGCGACGAAGCAGTCGAAATCGGGAAAGGCCGGCGGCTCGCCCGGCCCCATATACGCGAAGAGAATGCCGCTCTTCTCGACCACCGGATAAGACTTCTGGCGAATGTTGGCACAGAGGTTGCTGCCCTCAGGCTCCGCCGGCGTCTCGAGGCACTTGCCGTTCACATCGAATTTCCAGCCATGGAACGGGCAGCGCAACCCATCGGCTTCCAGCCGGCCAAAGGCGAGGTCGGTGCCGCGATGCGGGCAGCCGCGCTCGATCAGGCCATAGCGGCCCTGCCCATCCTTGAACAGGACGAGATTCTCGCCCAGCAGCTTCACCGGCCTGATGGGGCGATTGCCGGACAATTCATCGACCAGTGCAGCCGGCTGCCAGTAGCGGCGAAGCAGGTTACCAGCCTTGGTGCCGGGATTGGTGCGCGTAATGAGTTCGTTTTGTTCTGCACTCAGCATGGTGAAGCCTCCCGGGCCCAGCTGTCGGAAGAGGCCGGACCGCTTTCGTCTTGTTCACTGACCGAACATTGGTTCGAATTACATCAGATCAAAGTTACGCGTGCAAGGAATTGCAGCAACAACCGATCTGACAAGCCGTCAGCGTCCCGGCAGAACCAAAACTTTGGGCTTGGCCGGCAATGTCGTCTTGGAAATCACGACCGACGGCGTCTCGGACGTTTCGATGTCGAATTTCTCACGCATCCGGTCGAGAAAACGATTGAGTGTATAAACGCTGAAATAATGCATCGGAATGATCAGCGGCGCCTTCAGCCCTTCGATCACCTCGATCATGCCGTCGATATCGAGCGTGTAGCTGCCATCGACCGGAACAAGGACCGCATCGATACGCCCAATCTCGTTCATCTGCTGCTGGTTCAGCGTGTGGTGCAGATGACCGAGATGGGCGATGCACATGTTGGCAATCTCGAACACAAAGATCGAATTGCCGTGCCGCTCGGTGCCGCCGCCGTAATCGCGGATATTGGTCGGCACGTTGCGAACACGCACGTCCTTCACCGTGATGTCATGGCGGACCGGCTTGCCATGTTCGCTGGCCCAGCCACGCAGCACATGCGGGATCTTCGGATCGGGATTGTCCGTGTAGTGCGTCGAATGCGCATGGTTCATCGTCACGATGTCCGGCAGCATCGGTGGACGGACATAGTCGTTGTAGTCGGTGGCGATGCGCACAATGCGCGGACTTTCGATCAGGAACGTGGAATGACCGATATAAGTGATGC
>JAEXXW010000566.1 GCA_023405565.1 Pseudomonadota bacterium | reverse complement strand
GCAGAATTGTTGAACCAGATTTCGAAATTGTGCTTCCGCTCGCAGACGAGCGCGTAACGAATCATGACGGATCACCAACAACATGCAGATGCGCCGGCTCCGCGATCGGCGCGACGATATCGAAACGGCGGCCATGCTGCAGCGACGGCACTTTGCCGCGTGCGGCAGTCACCTCGGCTGGATCGATATCGGCCATCACGACGCCAGGTTCAGTGCCACCTTCCGCGAGAATGCGACCCCACGGGTCGACGATCAGCGAATGGCCGAATGTCTCGCGGCCATTTTCGTGTTTGCCGCCTTGTGCTGCGGCGAGAATGAAGGAACCATTCTCGATCGCCCGCGCGCGGATCAGCGTTGCCCAATGCGCCTCGCCGGTTTGCCGTGTGAAGGCGGCCGGGATCGTCATCATAGTCGCGCCGGCTTCCGCGAGTGCGCGATAGAGTGCCGGAAAACGCAGATCATAGCAGATGGTCAGGCCGAAACGCGCCCATGGCAGATCGACAAGCACAGCGCTTTCGCCCGGCTGGTAGTTGCGCGACTCGCGATAGCTTTCGCCATTGGCAAGATCGACATCGAACATATGGATCTTGTCGTAGCGTGCAACAATGTCGCCATGCGGATCGATGACGAAGGAGCGGTTCGCGGCACGCTCCGGTGACACCTTGATGGCGAGCGAGCCGACATGAATATGCAGCGAAAGGCTGCGCGCGAGATCGCGAAACGCGGCAAGGGAGCGATCCTTCTCCTCGTCAACGATGGCCGCGAAAAGCGTGTCGCGCGACAGCTCCATGATGTTGGTCATCTCCGGCGTCTGCACATAGTGCGCGCCACCGGCCTTTGCCTCGCCGATCAGCCGGATCGCCTCATCGAGATTGCCTTGCGGCGCCCGGCCGGATCGCATCTGGATCAGGCCGGCGCGGAATTTTCCGTCTGGTTGGGTCATGCTGCAGGTCCGGTCTGTGCCAGCAGCGGATCGAGTTTGCCTGCGTCATTCAACGCATAGAGGTCGTCGCAACCGCCGACATGAGTCGCGCCGATGAAGATTTGCGGTACCGTGGTGCGGCCCTGGGCCCGCGCGGTCATCTCGCTGCGTAACTCGCGGCTTCCGCCGACATCGATTTCCTTGAAATCGACCCCCTTCTTGACCAGCAATTCCTTGGCCCAGGCGCAATAGGGACAGAAGGCGGTGGTGTAGATTTCGACGGGGGGCATTGGCTTTCAGACAGATTTATGACGTGTCCTCACTATATGGGCGCACGCATCTGGTCCACAACCCGGGCGAAAACCAGCACGTCCACCTGTCGGGCGCCAGCGCGCAGCAATGCGCGGGCACAGGTATCCACGGTGGCGCCGGATGTCAGCACGTCGTCGATGAGCAGGATGTGCCGTCCGATAATATCGGCCTTGCCGGCGGGATCGATCCGGAAGGCGCCCTGCACATTGGTGGCGCGTTCGGATTTCGAGAGGCCGACCTGCTGTGGGGTCGCTTTCACGCGGCGCAGGGCCGTGAAATTCACCGGCACGCCGCTCTGGTCCGACAACAGCTTGGACAGAGTGGCGGACTGGTTGAAGCGGCGTGCCCACAGGCGCCGCCAGTGCAGGGGCACCGGCACCATAAGATCCGCATCGCCCAGCAAATCGGTGCCGGCACGGGCCATCCAGCGCGCCATAACGGGTGCAAGATCGAGCCGGTCGCCATATTTGAGGGCATGGACGATGGTGCGGGTGATATCGTCATAGCGAACGGCGGCGCGGGCCCGTGCATAGGCGGGCGGGGCAGCGATCGCCTGCATCGAATAGATGCCGGGTCCCGGATCATAGGCGAAGGGAATGCCCAGCTTCTCGCAAAAGGGTCGCTCGATGGGCGACAGCCTTGACCAGCAGGTGGCGCATAGCCCGGCGCCGTCGCCGACCGGCTCGCGGCAGGACGGACAGAGCGGCGGCAATGCCATATCCAGCGCTAGCCGGAAGGGCAGGCGGCACGCCGACATGATTTGCGACAGGCGCGAGCGCCCGCTCTCGTCTATAGCCGTATCGGGCATGGCCGCGAGGCTAGCGCCCCAAGGAGTTTGACGAAAGTGTCCGGAAGTCCCGTTCTGTTCGATCGATCCCTGTTGCGACAGCGGCGCCTGCGGGCGCGGCGCGGCGCACCGGTGACGTTCCTGGTGCGCCACGTGGCCGCAGACCTGGTCGAGCGGCTGTCGGTGGTGAAGCGGTCGTTCGCGGTCGCCGCCGATATCGGCACGCCAACATCCGAACTGCGCGATCTGATGCGGCGGGAAAAAGCGGCAGACACCATCATTGGCATCGATACGCTGGTGCCAGTCAAAGACAACGCGCGCATTATTGTCGCTGACGAGGAAGCGCTGCCATTCGCCGATGCCTCGCTTGATCTCGCTGTCTCGGCCCTCGCATTGCAATGGGTGAACGACCTGCCCGGAACGCTGACGCAGATCCGGCGCGCGCTGAAACCGGATGGTTTGTTCCTTGCCGCGTTGCTCGGCGGCGAGACGCTGACCGAGTTGCGTCAGTCATTTGCGGCGGCGGAAGCGGAGATCGATGGCGGCGTGTCGCCGCGCGTCGCGCCGTTTGCCGATATGCGTGACATCGGCTCCTTGTTGCAGCGTGCCGGTTTCGCACTGCCGGTTGTCGATGTGGATCGCCTGATCGTGCGTTACGACACGCCGTTCGGATTGATGCAGGACCTGCGCGGCATGGGGGCGACCAATCTTCTGGTCGAGCGTCGTCGTACGCCGCTGAAACGCGCCACATTGCAACGCATGACGCAGATCTATGCCGAACGCTTCAGCGATCCGGACGGACGTCTGCGTGCGACATTCGACATCGTCTGGTTGTCAGGATGGGCGCCGCATGAGAGCCAGCAGCAGCCATTGCGGCCGGGTTCGGCAAAGGCGCGTCTCGCCGATGTGCTGGGAACGACCGAATTGTCAGCCGGAGAGAAATCGGGAAGCCGTTAACCCGCCACCGCTGTTGCGATGCGGTCATACATCGCCTTCACGGTGCTGCCGAGCGACATGACTGTCGAAGCCACGGCGACGGCAATGCCGGTGGCGATCAGTGCATATTCGATGGCGGTCGCGCCGTCCTCGTTACGAACGAAGCGGCGGATTGTGAGGGGCAGTCGTCGCACTTCCATAAGCCGGTTCCTGTTCGTTACGCGTCTCAGGCCGGCACAACGCCATGCACCGGCTACAACAGCGCCATCAGGTGAGGGATGAGCGGCTCGTCGGCCGCGGGCATCGGGTAATCGCGCAACTTGTTCGGTCTGACCCAGGCGAGCTCGCTGTGATGCTGCGACGTAACCGGACCTTCCCAGCGTCGGCACACGTAAAGTGGCATCAGCAGATGAAAGTCCGGATAGGGGTGGCTCGCAAAGGTCAGAGGAGCAAGGCACGCTTCCTTGACCACAATTCCCAGTTCCTCGGATAACTCCCGTATGAGCGTCTGTTCGGGCGTCTCGCCGGGCTCCACCTTGCCGCCGGGAAATTCCCAAAGGCCCGCCATCGCCTTTCCGGCCGGCCGTTTAGCGATCAGGATACGGCCGTCGGCATCGATGAGGGCGCATGCAGCGACAATGAGGAGTCTGGCGCTCACGACCGTGTTCCCACCTTAAGTTGTCGGTATTAACGAGCGATAAAGTTTTGGGTCGAAATCACGACCGATAGTCGCCATTGATCGCGACATATTCCTTCGTCAGGTCGCAGGTCAGGACGCGGTCCTTGCCCTTGCCGAGGCCAAGCCCGACCTTCAAGGCGATCTTCGGTTCTTTCATCGCCTCGGAAACCTTCTGTTCATCATATGTGGCATCACGCGCGCCCTTATGAGCGACACGAATGCCGTTGAACCAGATCGACAGTTTGTCGCGATCGGCCGGCTCGCCGGCTTTGCCGACCGCCATGACGACTCGGCCCCAATTGGCGTCCTCGCCCGCGATAGCGGTTTTGACCAGCGGCGAATTGGCGATCGACATGGCGATGCGTCGCGCCGACGCCTTCGATTTTGCGCCTTCGACCGTGATCTCAACCAGCTTGCGCGCACCTTCACCGTCGCGCGCCACCTGTTCCGACAGATCGGCCAGCAGCGCGAGGAACGCCTTGCGGAAAGCGGTCAGACGCGGGTCACTCGCGCGGGTGATTTTCGGCGCGCCGCGTGACGCAGCCGCGCCGGTCGCGAAGGCGAGCAGCGTGTCGGATGTCGATGTATCGCCATCGATGGTGACGGCGTTGAATGTGTCGGCAACACCCTCGCGCAGCAAAGCCTGCAAGGCCGCCGCCGAGATCGGTGCATCGGTGAAGACGAAGGACAGCATGGTCGCCATGTCGGGCGCGATCATTCCGGCACCCTTGGCGATGCCGTTGATGACAACCTTGGTCTTGCCGATCTTCGCTTCGGCGGTTGCAACCTTCGGAAAGGTGTCCGTGGTCATGATCGCCTTGGCGGCGTCGAGGAAGCGTCCTTCCTCTGCATCCTGTGCGAGCGTGCTCAGCACGCCGTCGAATTTTGTCGCGTCCAGCGGTTCGCCGATCACGCCAGTCGAAGCGAGGAAAATGTCATTGACCGAGCAGCCGAGGGCCTCGGCTGCGATCTTGGCAGTCAGCGCTGTGGAACTCCGTCCGGACTTGCCGGTGAAGGCATTGGCATTGCCGGAATTGACGACGAGGGCGCGGGCTTTGCCGCCTTTCAGCTTGGCGCGGCACCATTCCACCGGCGCCGACGGGCATTTCGAGCGGGTGAAGACG